>DASUIY010000289.1:0-6389 GCA_036279555.1 Solirubrobacterales bacterium
CCCGACGGCGCCGCCCGCCGGTCCCGAGAGGACGCTCCAGGCTCCCGCTCGTGCCGCCTCCCCGGCGCTCGCGAGGCCGCCCGAGGAGCGCATCACCTGAGGCTGGGGCAGGCCCGCCGTGCCGGCGGCCTCGCCGAGGCGGCCCAGATAGCGGCCGAGCAGGGGGGAGAGGTAGGCGTCGATCACGGTCGTCGAGCAGCGCTCGTACTCGCGGAAGCGGGGCAGCACCTCGTGCGAGGCCGAGACGTGGATGCCCGGGACCGCGCTGCGCAGGTGCTCGGCGATGCGCCGCTCGTGGCTCGGGTCGAGGTAGGAGAAGAGGAGGCAGACCGCGACGGACTCGATCTCGCCGTCGCCCACCAGGCTCGCCAGCCGCTCCGGCTCCCCCTCCGCGAGCGGCTCGACCACGCCCTCCGCCCCAACCCTCTCGCTCGCCTCGAAGCGCAGGCCGGGCTCGACCAGCGGCACCGGCTTCGGGGCGCAGAGCCTGTAGAGGTGCGGGCGTGCCTGGCGGCCGATCTCGAGCACGTCGGCGAAGCCGCGGGTCGCGACCAGCGCCGTGCGGGCACCGCGTTCCTCCAGCAGCGCGTTGGTGCCGACGGTCATCCCGTGTGCGAAGGACTCGACCGCGGAGCCCGCCGCCCCGGCCAGCCGCAGCACCTCCTCGACCGCGGCGATCACCGCCAGCGACTGGTTGTCGGGCGTCGTCGGCAGCTTCGCCGTGTGCACCCGTTCCCCGTCGAAGAGGACGGCGTCGGTGAAGGTTCCGCCTACGTCGACCCCGAGCAGCATGGCTCCAAGCTAGTCAGTCCCAGCGCTCGCGGCGGATCTCGCCGCTCGGGCCGCGGACGATGTGGACGCCGTCGAGGCCGGGGTCCAGGTGGGGGAAGTCGGCGCGCAGGTGACCGCCGCGGGACTCGCGCCGCTCCAGGGCGCAGGCAGCTATCGCTGCGGCCAGGGGGTAGGGATCGGCGAGCAGCTCCTCGAGCTGCTCGGGCCGGCGCAGCGGGCCGGCGAGGTTCCAGACCGCTTCGCGAGTCGCCTCGGCCGGTGGCTCGAAGCGCCACTCGCCGGGCTCGGGCGGCTTCGGCGCCGGCCTCTCCTCCAGCGCCGCGACCCCCGCGCGGCCGCCGAAGACGAAGCACTCGCTGAGCGAGTTGGACGCCAGGCGGTTGGCGCCGTGCAGTCCGGTGCAGGAGCACTCGCCGACCGCGTAGAGCCCGGGCAGCGAGGAGCGCCCGTCGAGGTCGACCGCGACCCCGCCCATCGTGTAGTGGGCGGCGGGAGCCACGGGGACCGGCTCGGCACCCGGCTGGAGCCCGGCCTCGGCCAGCGAGTTGAAGACGTTGGGGAAGCGGGCGGGGTCGAGCTCGCGCAGGTCGAGCGAGACCGCCTCGGTGCCGTCGGCCTCGAGCCGGTCGAGGATCGCCGCGGTGACCGCGTCGCGCGGCGCCAGCTCGTCGGTGAAGCGGCGGCCGGAGGCGTCGAGCAGGGCCGCGCCCTCGCCGCGCACCGCCTCGGTGATCAGCATGCCGTCGAAGCGCGTGCCGGGGAGGAAGAGCGCGGTGGGGTGGAACTGGCAGAACTCGAGGTCGGCGAGGTCGGCTCCGGCCGCCGCGGCCATCGTCGGCCCGGCGCCGATCGCTCCCCAGGGGTTTGAGGTGCGCTGCCACAGCGCCGCCGCGCCGCCGGTGGCGAGCACGGTCGCGGCGGCGCCGATCCGCCCGTCCTCGGTCAGCACCCCGTGGCAGCGCTCGCCGCCGCTCCACAGCGCCGTCATCGAGGTGCGCTCGAACACCTCGATCCGCGGCTCGGCGGCGGCCATCGCCGCCAGCTTCGAGGTGATCTCGTGGCCGGTCGCGCTGCCGCCGGAGTGGACGATGCGGCGCCGGGTGTGACCGCCCTCCAGCCCCAGGGACAGCTCGCCGTCGTCGTCGAGGTCGAAGACGACACCGCGGCGGCGCAGCTCGTGCACGGCGCCGGGCGCCTCGTCGACCAGCACCTGCACGGCCGAGGGCCGGCAGAGCCCGCGTCCCGCCGCGATCGTGTCGGCGGCGTGCTGGGCAGGGGAGTCGCCGGCCTCCAGCGCCGCCGCGAGCCCGCCCTGCGCCCAGAAGCTCGCGCTCTGCGACAGCGGCGTGCGGGAGACGACGCAGACCGTCGCGCCGCGCTCGGCCGCGACCAGCGCCGTCCACAGGCCCGCCGCGCCGCCGCCGACGACGGCGACGTCGAACTCGGCGCTGGGCGCTATCGCCGTCCTGCCTCTCGCCTGATCGCCTCGACCTGGCTGCGCAGCCACGCGGCGGCGGATTCGCGTGCCCGCGCCCGCTCGTCGCCGATCGCGCCCTCGGCCTCGGCGGCGCGCTTCTCCGCCTCCGCGATCCGCTTCTCGGCCGCCTCGGCCTGCGCCTCGATCTCGGAGAGACGGCCCTCCGCCTCGGCGATCACCCGGTCCTTCGCCTCGCGCTCGCGGCGCAGCTCCTCGGCGTGCGCGGCGCGCAGCTCCTCCAGGGCCTGGGAGGCGTGCGCGCGCTCCTTCTCCAGGTCGGTCTCCAGCGCCTCGATCTCGGCCGCGACCCGCTTCTCCGCCGTGCTCGCCGCGGCAGCCGCCTCCTCCAGCCGTCTCTTGGCCATCTCGACCTGCGCGGTGAGGTCACCCGTGCTCACCCGCCCAATCTATTACGAGACGCCCCGGCGGGGCGTACCATTTGCATATGGCTTCAGAGGCCCGACGCCGAACGCTCTTGGCTCCCGGCAACGAGGAGGAGTGGGCTCGACTCAACGCGGAGAAGCGGGAGTATCACCAACGCACCGCACGGACGCTGACCCCATCCGAGCGTGTCGCCCGGGGTCAGAAGCTCTCCCAGCAGGCGGTCTCGCTGCTGGCTTCGACCATAAAGGCGGGGCATGTCCCAGAGCGAGCCTTCTGGTCCTGACCTCGACGGCGTCGTCGCCGACGCCAACGCGGTCGGCCTTCGTTACGTGGTGATCGGAGGCTTCAGCGTTATGGCCAACGGCTTCCTGCGCGCAACCAAGGACAGTGACCTTCTCGTTCCCGACGGCCCCGAGACAGACGAGGCAATCGTGCGCCTGCTTGACCGCATCGAGGCGACCCGCCTCCACGATGGCAAGACGCTGACCCGCGAAGACGTTCTCGATACGCACCACATTCGCGTCCGCAGCAAGCACGGCATTCTCGACATCATGCGGGGCGGTCTGCCGCCGCTCGACTACGAGACTGTGGCCCGGAACGCGATCGAGGGGGAAGTCGGCGGACACCCTGCCCGCTTTGCCGGCCTTCGTAGCATCGTCGGCTTCAAGCGGCTCGCAGGACGACCCCAGGACAGGCGCGACCTGGAAGAGCTGGAGTCGTTTCATGGCGAGCTGCCTATCGACGAGATCCCCGGCGTGGATTCCTGAGTCCCTCTCCAGGGTGTCTCGCGTGACTCACTCCTTTGTGTCCGCGAGAACGGCGCGGTAGGCGACGATCGTCCGCTCGGCCATGCGGTGGGCGGAGAGGGAGGCGGCTCGCGTCGCGCCCTCGACGCGGGGGTCGGGCGACTCCAGGAGGGGCCGTGCCGCTTCCGCCCATATATCCAGGTCGAACGGGGTGCAGAGCGCGCCCTCGATTCCCGCGAGCGCGTGGGGGGCGATCCCGACGGGCGTCGAGAGCACCGGCACGTCGCAGGCGAGCGCCTCGACGCAGGCGAGGCCGAAGCCCTCGTAGTCGGAGGTGACGAGGACGGCGTTGGCGGCGTTGACCCAGAGCGGCATCTCGTCGGGGTCGATCGAGCCGCCGGTGAGCAGCTCGGCCTCGCAGGCGCGGGCCAGCTCCGCCGCCCGGTCGTGCCGCTTCTCGGCCCGCGCCGGGTCGGCTGGGAAGAGCAGGTAGCGGCCGCCGGGATCGAGCCCGAGCCGCTCCCGCGCCTCGGCGCGGGGCACTCGCCGGAAGCGCCCGAGGTCGGGCCCGCATGGAAGGACCGCCGAGCCCGGCACCGGGGGGAGGCCCGGCCGGCCGTCCTCGGCGGCGAAGAGCGCCCGCGAGACCGCTGCGACCAGGTCCGCCCGCCAGGCCAGCCGGTGCGACATCGGCCCGACGACCGGGTGGCGCACGTCGGTGCCGTGGAAGCTGACGACGAGCGGCCGCGCCCCGGCCAGCAGCGCGCACCATCCGACCAGCCCGTAGTGCGCGTGGACGAGGTCGAAGCGCTCGCGCTTGAGCATCCGCCGGAGCCGCCGGGTGGCGGGCGCGTAGTGCCGCCGGCCGCGCGGGAAGGAGAAGACTTCGACCTCTTCGCCGAGCTTTCGCATCTCCTCGACCTGGTCCTGCACCCAGCGCCCCCGCTGCGGGGCGGATGTGTCGGGCACGAAGTTGGTGACGACCAGGACGCGCACCGGCTGAGCCTATCCGCGGCGGATACGCCTTACGGTGGCAACTGCCTCCGCTGCCCCGCCTATCCTCCTTGGTGTGCCGGTGAATCTCGACAACGCCCTCGACGCCGCGACCCTTTCCGACGCCGAGCGTCGCACCGTGCGGCGCTTCGTCGGCATGCTTGGCGAGGCTCTCGGGGACGACCTCCGTGCCATCTGGCTCTACGGCTCCCGCGCTCGCGGGGAGCAGCCTCACGCCGAGTCGGATGTCGACCTTTTGGTGATCGCGGTGGGCGATGGCGAGGATCGGCAGCGGCTCGCTTTGGACTTGAGCGAAGCGGCCGCGATCGCCGAGGGCGAGAACCCCTTCGGCTACTCGGTTCACGTATACGACCCTGAGTGGCTGCATAGCCGCCGCAAGATCGAGTCCTTCTTCATCGGCGAGGTCGACCGCGACAAGCTGGTCCTCGCGGGGAGCGCCCTCGATTGAGCCCCCGCTCGGAGGAGTTCATGGAGCAGGCGCGCGAGCGCTCTCTGACGCGGCAACTGAGTTCATCAGCGTGACCGAGAAGCCGCTTGGCGCCGACCGACAAAAGCTAGCCGCCGTGCTGACAGGGCCGTCGGGCCCGTCTCGGCGGACACTCAGCGCGAAGCGCGTCCGCCGAGATCGGGCCCGACGGCCCTTGCCGGGTCAACCCTTCTCGATCGTCACGCTTTCGATCAGGACCGGCACCTTGGGCTTTTCGTCGGGGGTGCCGAGCTCGTCGATCCGGGCAACCGTCTTGTAGCCCTTGCCGACCCTGCCGAGGAGGGCGTATTCGGGTGCGTACCCGGTGTCGAGGCTGGTGACGACGAAGAACTGGCTGCCGGATTCGCCAGAGGGCGCGTCGAGACTTTTCGCCATCGCCACCACGCCCTTGGTGTAGGCGGTGTCGGCGGGTGGCGGCTCGGTAACGGTGTAGCCGGGACCGCCGTCGCCCGTGCCGGTGGGGTCGCCGCCCTGGACGACGAAGCCGGAGACCACACGGTTGAAGTCGAGCCCGTCGTAGAAGCCTTCGCGCGCGAGGTAGGCGAAGGAGTTGGTGGTCTTCGGCGCCTCTTCGGTGTTGAGGACGATCTCGAAGGTCCCGCAGCTGGTCTTGACGACAGCTGTCAGCTCTTCGCCCGGCTTCACCGTCTGCTTCGGCGCTTCCAGAGTCTCATCTCGCGGCTCCGGCGCGTCGACCTGCTCGCACCCGGCGACCTTTGGGGCGTCGTCGCTCGAATCGCTGCCGCAGCCGATTGAGAGCGCCGCGAGAAGGACGGCCATGGCGATGGCGAGGAAGCCCAAGACCCTCGCTGTGCGTCCCTCTGGCATGGCGGGGGAGACTAGCCGATCGCCACCTGTAAACCCATCCATCTGTCTCAAAACTCGCGGAGTTGCAGGAAAAACAAGCGTGCGCTTGACAAAAGAAACACGAGTATCTACTCTCCAGCCAGTCGGTAAACACGGGTATCCACCCCCGAATGACCGGCATACAGGGAAACCGATTCGGCTGAGGTCAGGCCAGGGCCCCACGGGGAACGGCACGGCAGCAGCGGAGGGGAGAGAAGTTGAGATACCGGGCGAAGCAGCCAAGGACACGATCCAGGTCGTGCCCCGAGCGAGGTGCTGCCTCACTGCCTTGCCGCCGTCTCCCCCTCGTTCCTGTCACCGCCTCACTTCCCGACGCGGGCCTAAGGGCCAGTGTCGTCCTCTCCGTATCTCCCGACGTTACTCAGGGAAACAGGGTCTCCCAAGGGTCGCTGGGAGCGACTCGGCAGGGGCTCGATAACAAGGAGAGCTAAGTGAGACGTCTAACAATCCTGCTCGCCGCGGTGGGGGCTTTGATGCTCGTACCGGCCGCGCAGGCGTTTGCCAACGGCACTGTCACCGTCGACATCGCGGGTAACGGCAGCGGCGAAGTCAGCAGCGTCGGCGGCCTTGGTGTGATGGGAGGCTACGGGGAATACGGAAATGCTCTCGAAGGCACACCACC
>DASUIY010000290.1:0-15472 GCA_036279555.1 Solirubrobacterales bacterium
GCGGGCGATAGCCACCCGCTGCTGCTCGCCGCCGGAGAGCTCGTGCGGGAAGTGCTCGCCGCGGGATCCCAGCCCGACGCGGTCGAGCGTCTCGGCGGCGACCTCACGGGCATTGCCGTGGTCGCTGACGTCAGCGCCGAACTCGACGTTCTCCAACGCCGTCAGCGCCGGGAAGAGGTTGAAGGTCTGGAAGATGAAGCTGACGGTTCGGCGGCGGAAGGCGAACAGATCCGCCCGCGACGCGTCGGTGATGTCCTCGCCGCGGATTCGGATCGTCCCCTCGGTCGGCGAGTCGAGTGCGCCGATCATGTTCAGCAGGGTCGTCTTGCCGCTCCCCGAGGGCCCGAGGACGACGATGAACTCACCGCGCTCGATTCGCAGGTCCACGCCCTCGAGCGCGGTGACGGTCACCTCGCCCATGTCGTAGCGGCGGGCGACGCCCGCCAGCTCGATCAGAGACCTCTGCTCCGGCACAGCGAGCCCCTCCTTTCGCCTTGGTCGGTCGCGAAGGATATGTTCGGGCATCGGCATTTTCCCCAGAAGCCAGCCCCCCGGGTAGAGGATCGGCTCAGCGACGAGCTCGAGCGTTGGCTGAACAGCGACGCCGACAAGACGCTAGGCGGCCTCATCGACCTCTTCGGGCAGAGGAGCTTCGCGATCGTGTTCGTGCTCCTGCTCGGCGTCCCCGCGCTCCCGCTGCCGACCGGCGGGGCCACTCACGTGTTCGAGGCCGTGGCGATGCTCCTCGCACTCCAGCTGATCGCCAACCGCGATCGGATCTGGCTGCCCCGGCGCTGGCGGGGCATCGACGTGGCCGGCCCGAACCGGCAGCGTCTCACCAACGCACTGATGAAGACGGTGCGGCGACTCGAGCGCAGCTCGCGGCCGCGCCTGACCTTCATGTTCGGGCACCGCCTCAGCAACATCGCGTTCGGAGCGCTGGTGCTCGGCGGCTCGCTCGGTGCATTCCTGGCGCCACCCTTCTCGGGCCTCGACACGCTGCCGGCGCTGGGGGTCGTGTTGCTCTCGCTCGGCGTGCTGCTCGAAGACTTCCTGGCGGTGATCGTGGGCGTGGTGGTGGGGGTCGCGGGAGTCGTGCTCGAGATCGCACTCGGGAGACTCGCCATCGATGCTCTCGGCGAGCTCCTCTAGCCCTAGGAGGGTCTAGCCGCCGAGGGTCTTCTTGCGCTGCTCGTACTCCTCGACTGAGATCTCTCCTTCGGCCAGGCGGCGATCGAGGATCGCGAGCGGGTCGGCGCTCGGCCCGCGGCCATGACCGATCGCCTCGCGCAGCAGCCAGACGACGCCGACGACGACGAGCCCCCAGAAGAGGGCCATGCCGAGCATCATCACGATCATCCAGCCCGCTCCGACGTCGCCGTCGTGCATGCCCCAGGTGTCGGCGAACGGAAGAAGTGAAAGGCTTGCCGAGAGCACCTGACCACTGTAGGTCAAAGAGGGAGGCTGCGGCGACGTTGCTAGCTCCAGCGCCGCAGCCGGTTTGCGTTTCCGACCACCGACAGCGAGCTGGCGGCCATCGCCGCGGCGGCGATCATCGGGCTCAGCTGCAGGCCGATGAACGGATAGAGGACCCCGGCCGCGATCGGGATGCCGATCGTGTTGTAGCCGAAGGCGAAGACCAGGTTCTGGCGGATGTTGCGCATCGTCGCCCGGCTGAGGTCGAGCGCGGTGACGACGCCGCGCAGCTCGCCGGAGACCAGGGTGACGTCGGCGGCCTCGATCGCGACGTCGGTGCCGGTCCCGATCGCGATGCCGACGTCCGCCTGCGCCAAGGCCGGCGCGTCGTTGATGCCGTCGCCGACCATCGCCACCAGCTTGCCCTCGTCCTGCAGATGGCGGACCTCCAGCGCCTTGTCCTCTGGAAGAACCTCGGCGAGGACCCGTTCGATGCCGACCTCTCGGGCGATCGCCTCGGCGGTGCGGGCGTTGTCGCCGCTGATCATCACGACCTCGAGGCCGAGCCGGTGCAGCTCCGCGATCGCCTCGGCCGAGCCCGGCTTGACCGTGTCGGCGACCGCGATCACGCCTGCGGGCACCCCGTCCAGAGCGACGAGGATCGCCGTCTTGCCCTCCGCCTCCAGCCGCTCCGCGGGGGGCTCCAGCGGCGCCGGGTCGATTCCCTCCTCTTGCAGCAGCCGCCGCGTGCCGACCAGCAGGTGCCGGCCCTCGACCGTGGCGCGCACGCCCCGCCCGGTCGCCGAGTCGAACTCGGCCGGCTCCGGCAGGGAAAGGCCACGCCCCTCGGCGGCCTCGACTACCGCCCTGGCGAGCGGGTGCTCCGAGGAGTGCTCCGCCGCGGCGACCAGGCCCAGCAGCTCCGTCTCCTCGACCCCGGCGAACGTCACGACGTCGGTCAGCGAGGGCTCTCCGCGCGTGATCGTGCCCGTCTTGTCGAGGACGATCGCCCGCAGCTTGTGGGCCGCCTCCAGCGCCTCGGCTGAGCGGATCAGCGCTCCCCGCTGCGCGCCCTTGCCCGTCGCGACCATGATCGAGAGCGGCGTCGCGAGCCCGAGCGCGCAGGGGCAGGCGATGATCAGCACCGCCACCGCGGCGACCAGCGCATAGGTGAGCGCCGGCTCGGGCCCGAGGTCGAACCACACCACGAAGGTGGCGACGGCGATGAAGATCACCGCCGGGACGAAGTAGCCCGCGACCAGGTCGGCGACGCGCTGGATCGGCGCCTTCGATCCCTGCGCCTGCTCGACCAGGCGCACGATCTGGGCCAGCATCGTGTCGCGGCCGACCCCGGTCGCGCGGAAGCGGAAGGCGCCGGTCTGGTTCATCGTCGCGCCGATCACCGTGTCGCCGGCCTCCTTGGTCACCGGCAGCGACTCGCCCGTGACCATCGACTCGTCGAGGGTCGAGCGCCCCTCCAGCACCTCCCCGTCGACCGGGATCTTCTCCCCCGGCCGAACCGCGACCACGTCTCCCGGCACGACCTCCTCGACCGGGACCTCCTGCTCGACGGAGTCGCGCACGACCCGCGCCGTCTTCGCCTGCAGGCCGATCAGCTCGCGGATCGCCTCGCCGGTGCCGGCCTTTGCGCGCACCTCCAGCAGCCTGCCCAGCAGGATCAGGGTGATGATCACCCCGACAGCCTCGTAGTAGACGTCGCGCAGGTCGCTCGGCAGCAGCCCCGGGAAGGCAGTGACGAAGAGGCTGTAGCCGAAGGCTGCCGCGGTGCCGATCGCGATCAGCGTGTTCATGTCGGCGCTGCGGTGGGCGAGGGTGAGCCAGCCCGTGCGGTGGATCGGCCAGCCGGCGTAGAGCATCACGGGGGCGATCAGCGCCAGCTGCAGCCAATGGTCGAGCAGGAGGTCGGGCACCCAGGTGGCGCCGAATACGTCGCTTGCCATCACCGCGAAGAGCACCGGCGCGGTCAGCAGGGCGCCGATCGCGACCCGCCGGCTGAGGTCGGCGATCTCCTCCCGCCGGGCCGCCGCCTCGGCGTCTTCGTCGCGACCGGACCCGTCCACCCGTCCGTCGCCGTCGCGGAGCGCGTAGCCGGCGCTGCCGATCGCCTCCCGCAGCTGCTCGACGCCGAGCTGGCCGGGGTCATAGTCGATCGTCACCCGCTCGGTGGCCATGTTGACCGCGGCCCTGTCGACCCCCGGCAGGGCCAGCACCGCTCCCTCTATCGTCGCCACGCAGGACGCGCAGCTGATGCCGCCGGGCTGGAGCGCCAGCTCCACCTCGACCGGCGTCGCCACCTCGCGCCTCGGCCCCACGCCGACCGCCTCGGCGACGGCTCCGGTCGAGTCCTCCTCGGCTGCGCTTCCGTTTCCGCCTGCCGTGGCCGGCTCGACGACCAGCTTGCCGTGGACCATGTTCATCCCGCAGGCAAAGCCGAACTCGCCGCTGCGATCCGGCGTGAACTCGACCGTGGTTCTGGAGAACGGAGCAAGCGAGCGGCTGACGCCGAAGTCGGGGAAGACGACGCGCGAGGTGCAGTCGCCGGTCTCCTGACGGTCGAAGACGAGCTGCAGCGGCACGCCGGCACGGGCGTGGATCAGGTTCGGCGAGTAGCCGCCCTTGACCGCGATCTCGATCCGCTGCCGGTTGCCGGCAAGTTCGGCTGCATGCGCTCTCCTTGCTCCAAAGAAGAACCAGGCGAGTGCGGCGATGGCCGCCGCGCCACCAGCCGTTACAAGGGCCTCAGCCATCGCAAGGGACTATCGCACGGCTTCGGGCTCGGGCCAGGAACGTGGTCTGACGCGAGCACGGGGACTGCATCGGGGCAAATCCGAACGACTGAGTAGGGACCTATCCCGATGTCTGTCTCTCCGCCTGGTCAGAGAATCGACCAACGCTATGGCTAGGAGGTCGAGCGCCGCCCTATCTCGTACGGTGGGACGACGGGCATGAGTCCGAGGTCTTTCCCGGCTCGGACATCTTCATCCAGCACTTCGGCGACAAGGAGGACGAATCACGATGACCGATCCGACGATCACCCTGACGCTCTCAAAGGCGGACGCGGAGGTTTTGCTCGGCGTGCTCTCGTCCGAGCGCCACAATGCAGACGCTGAGGCCGTCTGCGACTCCGTGCGTGAGCAGCTCGACCAGAAGCTGGCGGAGGTCGGCTGATCGAGGTCGCCCAGCTCACCGCGGCGCGACGCATGCGGACGCTCAGGCCGTGGAGTGTCCCGAGCGCAGCTCCTGTGCTCGCAGGGCGCGGTTGACGTCGGTGCTCGAGACGATCCCGAGCTCGCCTCTCTCGGTGCGGACGATCGCCCGTCCGAGGCGCTGGAAGGCAGGTTGCTCGAGCAGCTCGGCGACGTCCTGGTGCTCGTCGATCACGAGCTCGGGGTCGCAGACCATCGCCTCCGCCACGGTTGTGTCCGCGCGGCGCTGAGGCGGCACCTTCTCGACGTGCCCGATATCGATTAGGCCGATGGGATCCCTTTCGGCGATCACCGGGAAGGCGGTGTAGCGGTGCTTGACGAAGTAGTCCTCGATCGCCCGCTCGACACTGATTCCGGCCGGAACCGCGACTGCCGGAAACGACATGAACCGACCCGCCTCGCGCCCGGCGAAGGCGGTGCGAACCCGCAGCCCGCCCTCCTCGGCCTTCGCGGCGACGATCACGAAGAAGCCGATCACGGCGAACCAGATGCCGCCCACGGCGCCCGCTGCGGCACCGAGGACGCCGAGGCCGATCATCGCGTAGCCGAAGCCGCGTCCGATCGCAGCGGCGGTCGTGGTGGCGCGGGACAGGTCACCGCGGCGCCCCCAGATCAGGGCGCGCGCCACTCGGCCGCCGTCGAGCGGGAAGGCGGGCAGCAGGTTGAAGACGAGGATCGCCGTGTTGACGAAGAGCTGGTACTCGACCACCGCTCGCAGCGCGTCGGGAGTCGAGGCGGGAAGCGCGAGGGCGACGGCGCCGAAGGCGCAGGCGATCGCCAGCGTCACCGCCGGCCCGGCGAGCGCAAAGCGCAGCTCGTCGCCCGCCGTCTTCGGGTAGCCCTTCATGCGGGCGACGCCGCCCAGCAGCCAGAGGTCTATCTCCTCGATCTCGACCCCGTGCCGACGCGCCACCACGCTGTGGCCGAGCTCGTGCAGGAGGATGCTGGCGAAGAGCAGCAGGGCGCTCAACAGGCCCAGCGCGTAAGCGGCGCCGGGGGGGATGCCGGCCACCTGCTCGGGGTAGTAGACGGCGCCCAACGACCAGGTGATCACCGCGACGATCGCCAGCCAGAGCGGCTGCACGCCGATCGGGATGCCGGCAAGGCGGCCTATGCGGAAGCTACGCATGCCATGACGCTACAACGCCGTCGGGTATGTCTCCGCCGGCTCGCCCAGCTCGTGGAAGAGCGGCCCGTGATTTACCCGGATACTGACAACGCTCGTGAAAGCTCACGGTGAGTCTCCCCTCCATGCGCTCACGGCCGCGCAGGCTTCGGCTCGGCTTGGCAGCGATGCGGCCGGCGGCCTAGGGGTCGCCGAGGTCACGGAGCGTAGGGCACGCTTCGGGCCAAATCGGCTTCCGGACGAGGCGCCTGTGAGCAGCGCGGCGCTGATCGTGCGCCAGTTCCGCAATGCCCTGGTTCTCCTGCTGCTGGCGGCAGCCTTGGTGTCGGCGCTGCTGGAGGAGTGGGTCGACACCGCGGCGATCGTGGCGATCGTGGTGCTCAACGCGGCCCTGGGCGCCGTGCAGGAGGGGCGCGCCGAGCGGGCGGCCCGCTCCGTGCGAAGGTTGCTTTCGCCGCGTGCGGTGGTCGTTCGAGCTGGCTCGACGGCGGAGGTGGACGCTTCGGATCTGGTGCCGGGAGACGTCGTGCTGCTCTCTGCCGGCGACCGCGTTCCGGCGGACGGCCGGCTTCTGGAGGCAACTCGGCTCGAGGTCGACGAGTCGTCGATGACCGGCGAGTCGGCGCCCGTGGGCAAGCGGGCCGAACCCCCTGCGCCTCCGAGCGCGCTGCTGCCCGACCGTCCGACGGCCGTTCTCTGCGGGACCACGGTGACGCGGGGTCGCGGGCGAATGCTCGTCACGGAGACGGGCATCGGGACGGAACTGGCGAGGATCGCCGCCGCGGCGCGACGGCCGCCTCCGGCCACGCCACTGGAGCGCCGGCTCGACCGCCTCGCCGGTCAGCTGCTCCGGGCGGCGATCGCGATCTGCGTCTTCCTGGCTGCCCTTTCATGGCTGCATGGCGAGTCGCTGGGCACGAGCCTGGAGGTGGGAATTGCGCTCGCCGTGGCGGCGGTCCCCGAGGGTCTGGTCGCCGTCGTAACGATCACCCTCGCCCTGGGGATGCGCCGCCTGGCCGATCGCGGCGCGATCGTCCGTCGACTGCGCGCCGTGGAGACGCTCGGCTCGGCGACCGTGATCTGCACCGACAAGACGGGCACGCTGACCACCAATCGCATGACGGTCTCCCGGTTGCTTGCCGCGGGTGGTGTCGACGAGGAGGAGTTGCTGCGGGGCGCCGTGATCGCCTCGGGTGACGTTCATGACCCCGGCGAGGCGGCGATCGCCGCCGCGGCCGGTGGGAGGAGCGTGCACCGCAACGAGCTTCTGCGCGGAAGGACGGTCGTCGGCGGCGAGCCCTTCGACTCCGAGCGGAAGCGGATGAGCGTCGTCGTCGCTGAGGAGGACGGCAAGCGGACCTCCTTCGTCAAGGGCGCTCCCGAGGTACTTCTCCCGCGTCTCGCCGAGCCCACAGCGGCCACCTCGCTGGAGCGAGAGGCGCGGACCTGGGCCAGCGAGGGAACGCGGGTGATGATGGTGGCGTGCAGGCGCGAGGTGCCGGAGGAGGCGGACGCCGAGGAGGCGCTGGAGCCGCTGGGCCTGATCGGACTCGTCGACCCGGTCCGCGAGGGGGCTCGCGAGAGCGTCGAGATGGCCCGCCTCGCGGGCATCCGCACGATCATGATCACCGGCGACCATCCACGCACGGCCCTCGCCGTGGCGCGGGCTTGTGGGATCGGCCCAGGCGGCGAGCCCACCGTCCTCACCGGCACCGAGCTGGACCCAATCGCCGATGCAGAGTTGCGCGAGCGGATTGCATCCGTCGATGTCCTCGCCAGGGTTGTGCCCGAGCACAAGTCCCGCGTAGTTGCGGCGCTGCAGGGGAACGGGGAGGTCGTTGCGATGACCGGGGACGGTGTCAACGACACACCGGCGCTGGCGGCGGCAGACATCGGCGTCGCGATGGGCAGGGGGGGAAGCGACGCGGCGATCGACGCGGCGGAGCTGGTCCTCACCGACAACAGCTTCCCAACGCTGGTCGCCGCGGTGGAGGGGGGCCGCCGGATCTACGCCAACGTCGTGCGCTTCGTCAACTTCCTGCTGGCGGCCAATGCCGGCGAGGTGCTGCTGTTTGCGCTCGCCGTCTTGCCCGGCTTGGGCGCACCGCTCACGGTTGCCCAGATCCTGCTGGTCAATTTGCTCACCGACGGCCTTCCCGCCGTCGCCCTCGGCGTCGATCCGGCCGATCGCGAGACGATGCGCCAGCCGCCGCGTCCGCCGGGCGAGGGCCTGCTCGGGCGGCTGCGCTGGCGGCTGGCGCTGGGCGGGCTCGCGACCGGCACGGCTGCCTTCGCCGCCTTCCTGATCGGCGAGGCGGATGGAGACGCAACGGCGCAGACGATGGCCTTCACGACGGTCGTCTTCGCCCAGCTCGGCTACGTCTATGCAGTGCGCGGCGACGGGTTCTTCCTGCGGGTGAAGGCGAACTGGGCGCTGAATGCCGCGGTCGCACTCTCCGCCCTGGTGGCGATTGCCGTGCTGGCCGCGCCGCCGCTCCGCGAGGCGTTCTCGACGGTGCCGTTGAGCGCCGGCCAGCTGAGCGTCGCGATGGTCCTGGCCGCCGTCCCGCTGCTCGCGACCGAGGTCGTCAAGGCGCGGCGACGGCGAATGGGGGAGGGGTAATCGATGTTGACCGTCGTCCTCGTCGCGGGGGCTGCCGGATTGGCTTCGGTCCTCGGCGGCCTGCTGGCGCTCCTGCGCCGTCCGTCGAGCTTCGTCATGTCGATCGTCTTCGGCTATGCCTCCGGAGCGCTGATCGGGGCCGTGACCCTGGAGATGCTTCCGCAGGCGCTCGAGCGGGTCTCGGTGCTTGCAACCGGTGTCGGCTTCGGCGCCGGCTTTCTCGCGATCTGGCTGTTCGACCTCTTCGTCAACCGCTGGCGGCTGGCGGGGCGCGAGGCCGAGCAGTGGCCCGAGGTCGAGGCCTACCACCGCAGCCACCGCCCTCACGGCGACCAGGTGACGGTGCTCGCCGGCGGCACCAGCGCCGAGGAGGTGGTGGAGGGGCTTGCGATCGGGACCGGTGTGGTCGTCGAGCCGTCAGTTGGGTTGCTGATCGCGGCGGCGATCGCCGTCGACAACCTGAGCGAGGGAATGAGCATCGGCGAGTTCGTGGTGAGCGGCGGGGAGGGGAGGCGAGCAGTGCGCCGGATCGTGGGCTGGACGGGCCTCGTAGGGGTCAGCCTCTTCATCTCGGCGCTGATCGGCTACCTGGCCCTCCGCGACGCCAGCCCAGAGGCGATCGGGATGCTGCAGGCGGTGGGCGGCGGCGGAATGCTCTACCTCACCGTCTCCGCCCTCGTGCCTCCTTCGGAGGAGCGTCAGTACCAGGGCTCAGGGGCGCTCGCGACCGGCCTCGGTTTCCTCACCATTCTGCTCCTCACCGGCGCCGCGTAGGGCGGCGCGCCCCGCTGGAGGCGAAGCGACCAGGATCTTCACGAGCCTGACGGTGAGCTAGACAAGGGCCACCGCGGGCGCCTTCACGCCGGCCGGGGAGATCAGCACGGGACAGTGCGTCTCCTGAATGACGGTGCCGGAGACGCCCCCGTGAAGGGCACGCTGCATCCGTCTGCCCCCGCGAGAGCCGAGGACCAGCATGTCGACGCCGTTTTCGGCCGCTGCGACCAGCTCGATCGAAGGAGCGCCCCAGAGGAAGACCGGAAGAGCTCTCGCCTCGGCAGGAAGCTCCGCGACCGCATCGTGCAACTGCTCGCGCAGCTTCTCGGCTCGGGATTGCACGCTTGGCGCCTGGCTGTCGAGGGAGCCGGGGTGGGTGGTGAGCCGAGGGGCCACGGCATAGACGCGCAGGGCGGCCCCATTGTGGACCGCGAGGTCGGCCGCGATGTCGAGGGCCCCGCGCGCGGCTTCCGAGCCGTCGAAGCCGACGCCGATCACGCGCATTCCCACGTCCTCGACATCGCCGCTGAGCGGTCGCCAGTCAAGCTCGACGTCGGCGGGGCGGCCGAAGCCTGGCGGGGCGATTGCCACCGCGCACGGGGGGTCTCCCAGCAGTCGGTCGACCATCGCGCCCGGTATTACCCGTCCGATAGGGCCGCGATGCGTAGATCCAAGAACGACGAGGTCGGCCTCATAGGACCGCGCCAACTGCACCAAGCCCTCACCGTCTTCGGCGGGAGCGGTGGCGATGAACATCTCGGCACCGTTGGCCCTGGCGAGAATCTGCCCCAGCTCGAGCGCATCGTGCCCCTGCTCGGTGTCCTTGTAGCCGACGAGGATCCTGCGGTACATGTTCGTCTCCCTCCGTTTGCCCGATGTGACAGCCGGTCGCTACGTCGAATCTAGGGTCGGGGCCGGCACTGGACATCCGGGGAACGCCGCACCGATATGGGGGCCGCTCCCCGATGGCGACCGCCCACAGCGGGAAGATGGGCCCGATGGACGAACCGAGCGGTTTGCTGACCCGGGGCATCAGGGATCACGCGACCCCTCGTGTCCCAAGGGTCGCGCCAGCGTGGTCCGTCGCCGAGGTGCGCCGCTACATGGTCGGCCAGTCCTTTGACTTCGTCGACGAGATCGTCGTGCTGGACGACGGCGAGCTGATCGGGCTTGTGGCGCTGACCCGTCTGCTCGAGGCCGCTGACGAGACCCTGCTCGAGGAACTGGTGGACCGCGAATCCGTCGTCATCCGCCCGGGCGAATCCGAGGAGGGAGCTGCCTGGCAGATGGTCCGCCGCGCGCAGAGCAACCTGGCGGTAGTCGATTCGGATGGCTCGTTCGTCGGGCTCGTGCCATCGCACCGCTTGATCGGTTCCCGCCGTCGTCTACATGGCCGATGCGGTCGGCACGCAGACCGAGACGCTGCTCATCCGAGGGATGAGCGCAAGCATCGACATGCAAACGGTGGTCCGGCGAGAGCTGATCACCGGGGTCTTGATCGGAGCCTTTATCGGGCTTGCGTTCTTTCCCTTTGCCCTGATCGGCTGGGGCGATGCCGACGTCGCCCTCGCGGTGGCGCTTGCCCTGACCGCGAGCTGCTCGATCGCAACCTCGGTGGCGACCGTCCTGCCTCGCTTGCTGTCGCGCTTTGGGAGCGACCCGGCCTTCGGCTCAGGGCCCCTGGCGACGATCATCCAGGATCTGCTTTCGATCGCGGTCTACCTGGCGATAGCGACGCAGATAGCCGCCTAACCGGGGACCGGGAGACTCGCACGCTCGTGCTCGACAACGCATCGGCTAGAGGGTTGATGCGGGTTAGGCGTGTACGCGGGGGCGTCGCAGGCCAAGCTGGGCGCTGCACGCGGGTGAAGCGGGTAGTTGAAACTACCCGCAAGCCCGTGGGTGGCGACCCAGCGCCGGCATGCGGCGTCATCCGCGTTGCGCGGATAACCCGCATCAACCCTCTAGGGGGCGGCTTGGGAGTACCTCGCGTCCTTCGTGAGCGGCCCTCGCCGGGGCCTCGCCGTGGCCGAAGCGCACGTCTGGGAGCAGGCGGTCGAGCCAGGTGGGCAGGTACCAGGCGGCGGAGCCGGCCAGGCGCAGGAACACGGGCAGAAGGGTGAGGCGGACGAGGAAGGCGTCGAGCAGGACGGCGACGCCGAGGATCACCCCCATCTCCTTCGGCGGCAGCGGCCCTGAGAGGGCAAAGGTGAAGAAGATGGCGACCATCACTGCGCCGGCGGCGAGGATGACGCGGCCCGAGTGGGCGAGGCCGCCGACCATCGCCTCGCGGGCGTCGCCGCTGCGCTCCCAGTGCTCACGCGCGGAGGAGAGCAGGAAGACGGTGTAGTCCATCGCGATCGCGAAGATCATCGCGAAGAAGAAGATCGGGCCCCAGGCGTCCAGGTAGCCCTGCGACTCGAAGCCGAGCAGGCTGGAGAGGTGGCCGTCTTGGAAGATCAGCACCGCGACTCCGAACGCGGCCCCGGTCGCCAGCAGGTTGGTCAGCACGCCGATCGCGGCGAGCAGCGGCGCCCGGAAGGCGACCAGCAGCAGCAGGAAGCCGAGCGCGAGCACGACGCCGATCGCCAGTGGCGTCTTCGCCGCGAGGGCCTGCTCGAGGTCGTGGTTTTCGGCTGCCGCGCCGCCGACCAGGGTTCCCGGCGGCAGCTCGGCGCGCAGCCGCTCGACCGTGTCGCCGAGCGCCGGGGTGGAGGGGCCGGCGACCGGGATCGCTTCGGCCAGGACGAGCCCGCCATCGCGGCCGGCGCCCGCCGGCAGCACCGCCGCGATCCCAGGGTCGCGCCCGAGCGTCGCGGCGACGCGCGCGGCCTGCTCGCGGCCGGTGACGACCTGCAGCGCACCCGGCGCCCCCGTCCCGAAGGCCGCGACCACCTGCCGGTAGCCGATGCGAGAGCCGTCCTCGCTCGGCACCACCTTGATCGAGGGCATGCCGGTCTTCAGCCCCAGGACCGGCAGCGCCAGCAGCAGCAGCGCGGCGAGCGCCAGGCCGCCGAAGACAAAGGGGCGGCGCCAGAGTCGCGCGCCCCAGCGGGCGAAACGCGCCGAGCGGTGATCGCCGCCGTGCGCCCAGGGCAGCGCCAGCTTGTCCACCCGGGGGCCGAGCTTCGCCAGCACGGCCGGCAGCAGCGTCAAGGTCGCCGCCAGCACGAAGAGGACCGAGATCATGATCCCGAGCGCCATCGAGCGGAAGGCGGGGCTGGGGACGAGCATCACGGCCGAGAGCGAGATCAGCACCGTGAGGCCGGAGAAGAGGACCGCCTTGCCGGCAGTGTCCATGGTGGCGCCGACCGCGTCGACCGGCGCCAGGCCCTGGCCGAAGAGCGTGCCGCGGAAGCGCATGACGATGAACAGCGCGTAGTCGATGCCGAGCGCCAGCGCGAACATCAGCGCGAAGTTCATCGCCCAGATCGAGATCGGCGCGATCTCGGTGCCGAGATAGAGGACGCCGGCGGAGGCGACGAGGCCGACGATGGTCAGCATCAGCGGCAGTCCGGCGGCCACCAGCGAGCCGAAGGCCAGCACGAGGATCGCCAGGGTCACCGGCCAGGAGATCAGCTCGGAGCGCAGCATCGCGTCTTTGTTCGCCTCGTTGAAGTCCGACCACATGCCGGCGGCGCCCGTGAGGCTGACCTCGACCCCCGGCGCGGCGGCCGCGGCCAGCGGGCCCTTCAGCTCGCCGGCGGCGGCGACCATCTCGTTCGGGTCGGCGCCTGCGCCGGCGCGGATCACCGCCGTGTGCCCGTCGGCGGAGATCGAGGCGCCGGGACGGGGCGCGACGACGCGGCTCACCGCCGGGTCGGCCCCGAGCAGCCGCTCGGCCCGGCGCACGCTGGCACGGAAGGAGGGGTCGGCGACGGTCAGCTCGTCGGAGTGGATCGCGACCTGCAGCGCGTAGGCCCCGGCACCGGCGAAGGCGGCGTCGATCCGCTCCCGCGCCTGCACCGACTGCGAGCCATTTGCCTGCCAGCCGGCGCCCGAGAGGGCAGACTCGACCCGCGGCGCAAGCGCGCCGAGGCCGATCGCGATCGCGATCCAGGCGACGAATACCCAGCGCGGCTGGCGCGCCGCCAGCCGCCCCACCCGGCCGACCGGTCCCAGCTCGCTCACTGCTCGCATCCCGGCCGCAGGCCGAGCCGTCGCAGCACGAGCGAGCTGGGGCAGTTGCCAAAGGCGACGAAAGCGAGCTGGTTGAGCGCGACGAAGCCCGTGAGCAGCAGGAACCAGGGGCTGAGGAGGGCGGCGAGCAGCGCGCTCACGCCGGTCATCGTGCCGGCCATGAGGAAGAGGACCCGCTCGAGTGGCCAGCGGCTGCGCGCCGGCCCCTGGGAGGTGGAGCCGGCGCGCGATCTGGGGAGGGAGGGGGAGGCGGCGGAGGACATCGCTATCCTTTCGATACAAATTAACAACTTAACAATTGTTAATGAGTAAGATAGCAAGAATGGCCCCTGTAGACAAAGCCCCACTCGACCCGCTCGTCGCGGAGGCGATCGCGAGCCGCTTCCGCGCGCTCGGGGACCCCAACCGCCTGCGCATCCTCGACCTGCTGCGCCGGCGTGAGGAGGCGTCGGTGGGTGAGATCACCGCGGCGCTCGGCACCTCGCAGCAGAACACGTCCAGGCACCTCGCCGCGCTGCGCGCAGAGGGCTTCCTCTCCCGCCGCAAGCAGGGGACGAGCACGCTGTACCGGATCGCCGACCCCGTGGTGCTGGAGCTCTGCGACCGGGTCTGCGCCGGGATCGAGTCGCAGCTGGCTGAGCTCGGCGCCGCGCTCGCCGGTTAAGAGCCTGTCTCTAAGCGGATCCTTCGCGCGTGCCGGCGCGAACGCGGCGTTGGCGACGCTAGGGGCGTGGCTGTTCGATCGTCGCGACCTGGCCGCTTGATCTGGATTTGCGGCGCAGATAGATGGGATGATCCGAAAGATGGATTCTTCTGACCAGTCCCCGGGCCAGACCCAGGAGGAGCGTTTTCGGCGGCTGATCGACGTTGGCTCTGCCCTGCTCTCCGAGTTGGATCTCGAGGCGGTGCTGATGTCGGTGGTCGAGGCAGCCCGCGAGCTCACCTCCGCTCGGTACGCGGCGCTGGGCGTGCTCGATCGCGACCGCACCGAGCTCGAGCGGTTCATCTATCTAGGAATCGACGACGAGACCAAGCGGGCGATCGGCAACCTCCCGCGCGGTCGCGGTGTCCTCGGCGAGCTGATCCGGGAGCCGGCGCCGCTGCGATTGCGTGACGTCAACGAGCATCCTCACGCCTACGGCTTTCCCCCCGGCCACCCTCCGATGCACTCGTTCCTCGGGGTGCCGATCACGGTTCGCGGCGAGACCTTCGGCAACCTCTACATGACGGAGAAGCAGGGGGCCGATGAGTTCGACGACGACGACGAGGTGGCGGCGAAGACTCTCGCCACCTGGGCTGGGATCGCGATCGAGAACGCTCGCCTCTACACCAGCGTGAGCGAACGGGAGGCGGAGGTACAGCGGGCGCTGCGCCGCGCCGAGACCTCAGTCGACATCGCCCGCACGGTCGGCGGCGAGACCGACGTCGACCGCGTCCTCGACCTGATCGTCAAGCGCGCCCGCGCCCTCGTCGATGCGCGGGCGCTGCTCGTCCTGCTGCTGCGCGGCGAGCACCTCTTCGTCGCGGCGCGGGCCGGCGAAGTCGGTCGGGAGGTGGCGGAGCTGACGATCCCGGCAGGGGGGTCCGTCTACGGCGAGACGATGAGCGACCGCGCGCCCCGCCGCCTCGACGGCGAGAGCGGCCAGTACGAGCATGGCCTGCGGGAGCGACTGGGCGCCGAGTCCGCCCTGGTGGTTCCGCTCGTCTTCCGTGGCTACGCGGTCGGCGCCCTCGTCGCCTTCGACCGGGAAGCCGGAGGATCGGGGTTCGACCAGGAGGACACTCGCCTGCTCCAGGCATTCGCCGCCAGCGCCGCCACCGCGGTTGCCACCGCGCAGTCGGTCGAAGCGGAGCGGCTGCAGCAGCAGGTCGAGATCGGCGAGCGCGAGCGTCAGCGCTGGGCGCAGGAGCTGCACGACGACGCTCTTCAGGGCCTTGCCGCGATCCGCATCTCACTCGCAACCGCCCTGCAGAGCAAAGGCTCAGAGCGGGCCGAGCGGATCGAGCGTGCGGCGGCGGAGACGGCAGAGCGCCTCGAGGGTCAGATCGACGAGCTGAGCCGCCTGGTCAACGACCTGCGCCCGGCCTCCTTGGAGCGACTCGGCCTCGCCGGCGCCCTGGAGGCCCTGGTCGAGGAGTGCGCCTCGCGGGGAGACCTCGAGATCG
>DASUIY010000291.1:0-3638 GCA_036279555.1 Solirubrobacterales bacterium
GAGCCCGTCCCTCGCGGGGGGTGGCGTGGATTTGGGGGACCACCCCGAGGAAGCTTTAGCTACCGCAGGGGTGGTGGCACCAAATCCGCGACAGGACCCGCCGCGCCAACTGCGTTTGGAGCTCAGAGCTTTACGGGGGACCCTGGGTCCCAGCGCGTGTGGGGATCGATCGAGCTGGGGATCACGCGGTCCTTGTGGCGCTCGATCGCGTGGATCATCGACTCGACCAGCTCCTCGCCGAGCAGCGTCGGCTCGAGGCCGAGGTCGAGCAGCTTGGTGTGGATCGCGTTGTAGTAGTGCTCTTCCTTCTCGACCCTGGGGTTGTCGTAGTGCTGGATCTCGACCGAGTAGCCGAGGTGCTCGGCGGAGAACTTGACCAGATGGGCGAGGTCAATCACCGAAAACTGCTCGGTGAACTGGTTGAAGACGCGGAACTCGCCCGCCTCCGCCGGGTTCAGCGCCGCCAGCTCGACGCACTGCAGCGTGTCGCGGATGTTGAGGAAGCCGCGGGTCTGGCCGCCCGTGCCGTAGACGGTGAGCGGGTGACCGATGACGGCCTGCAGGCAGAAGCGGTTGAGCACGGTGCCGAAGACCTCGTCGTAGTCGAAGCGGGTGATCAGCCGCTCGTCGCGGGCGGTCTCGTCGGTCTCGATCCCGTAGACGACGCCCTGGTTGAGGTCGGTCGCTCGCAGCCCCCAGGTGCGGCAGGCGAAATGGATGTTGGTCGAGTCGTGGACCTTCGAGCAGTGATACAGCGAGGCCGGCAGCTTCGGATAGGGCAGCGTGTCGCTGCGGCCCTTGTGCTCGATCCGTATGTAGCCCTCCTCGATGTCGATGTTGGGCTGGCCGTACTCGCCCATCGTGCCGAGCTTGACCAGGTGGCACTCGGGCACGTGGTCGCGGATCGCGAAGAGCAGGTTGAGGTTGCCGATCGTGTTCCCGTACTGGGTCTCGACCGCCTTCTCCCGCGAGGCCATCGAGTAGGGCGCCGAGGCCTGCTGCCCGTAGTGGATGACCACCTCGGGCCGGGTCTCGGCGACCACACCGTCGAGGAACTCGCCGTCCTCGACCGAGCCGACGAAGCAGCGGATCTCGTTGCCGGAGGACTCGCGCCAGGCGTCGAGGCGCTCGGCCAGCCCGCGGATCGGCGTCAGCGAGTCGCTGCCCACGCCATCGACCCAGCGGCGGCGGATGAAGTTGTCGACGACGGTGACCTCGTGGCCCCGAGCGGAGAACCTGAGGGCCGTCGGCCAGCCCAGGTAGCCGTCGCCCCCAAGAATGAGAACGCGCATAAGTCGCGGCAGCGTAGCGGACGGGGGCGACGACCCGCGCCATAGCATCCGGGCCATGAGCGGCCTGGCGAAGCGCAACGGGGGCAGGTTCGGCCTCGCCGCCCTGGCCGCGATCTTGCTGCTCGGGCTCGGACTGCGAACCGGCGAGGCCTGGGACGGCCGCGCCCCGGTCTTCGACGCCGCCGCCTACGCCGAGATCGCCCGCAACCTCGACCGCGGCGACGGCTTCACCCTGGGCCCGGAAGCCAGCCAGCCCGCGAGCAACTATTCCCCCGGCATCCCCCTCTTCGCCGCCGCCACCTACAAGCTCACCGGCGGTGCCCACGAACGCACAGCACGTCTGGTGCTCGCCCTGCTCGGCACGCTTGCCGTGCTCTTCACCTACCTGATCGGACGACGATTGTCGGGCCCGGTCGCCGGTCTAATCGGGGCTGGTGCGATCGCGATTTACCCCGCCCTCCTCGAGTACCAGGGCATGCTCATGGGCGAGCCTCTTGCGGCGACGCTGCTCTCGGGGGGAGTGCTCGCAGTGCTTTGGGCAATGGACTCGGTATCAGCCGTGTCGGCCCGCGGGTCCTGTCGTGGGGGGAGGGGGGCACTGCGGGCGGGCCACGGTCCGTCCTCGACCCCCCTCCCCCCACGCCACCCGCGGGTGAGATGGCTTCTGCCCGGCGCCCTATTCGGATGCCTGATACTCGTCCGCCCGGAGTACCTCGGGATCGTCTTGCTCGTGAGCTTGGTGGTGCTGGCGAGAGGCTGGCGAGGCGACTGGCGTCAGTCGTTGGCGGTGACAGCGATCTTCTTGGCCGGGGTTGCGGTTGTCGTTGCGCCCTGGACCGTGCGGAACGCGGTTGCGCTTGACCGGTTCGTACCGGTGTCGACGGGAGGCGGTCAGGTGCTCTTCGCCGGCACCTACCTGCCCTCCGATGGCGATCCGGAAAGGGTTGGGGCCGAGGTGGTGGAGCGGCATCCGGAGCTGTTCGGGCCTGAAGCGGTCGAGCGGCTGCGGCTGGAGCAGATCCTGGCTCGGCTGGCCGAGCAGCGTTACCCGGGCGTGGAAACCGACGAGGCGCTGGCGCGAATGGGGCGAGAGCAGCTCTGGGACGACATCAGCGAAGAGCCGGTCGAGTACGCGGGGTTCGTCGCGACGAAGATCGGGCGGATCTGGGCGCACGGGCCGCGCGAGGTGATGCGGCAGCCGGGTTGGGAGCTGTTGCACTGGGCGCTGGTCGCCTTCGGGTTGGCCGGGCTGATCGTGCTGGCGGCGCAGCGGCGCTGGGAGGCGCTGCTGCTGGCGACGATCTTCCTCGGGATCACCGCAATCTGTGCGCTACTGGTCGCCTCTCCCAGGCGCGTCCTGGTGACGATGCCGCTCGTCGCGGGACTGGCCGGCGTCGGGGCCGTCTGGCTCGCCGCAAGACTTTCGTCGCGTAGGACTGAACGATTGACCCCCTCATAGGGTGGTCAATCGTTCAGTCGTTGGCTGGCTTGGTGGGTAGCCTGCCGCGATGGACTCGCTGAGAGGATGGGCGCGCGGATTGCCCGAGCGCCATGGGCGCACGACGCTGATCCTGCTCGTGGCGATCCTCGTGGTCGGGTTCGGCCTGCGCGCCTACCGCGTGGTCGAGCCGCTGCCGACGCCGGGCGACGACGCCCGCGCCTACTACGCGCTCTCCAAGGCCCTATACGAGGAACAGAGCTATGGCGGCCCCGGCTTTCGAGACCCCAGCGACTGGTCTCCCGGCGCGCCGCTGATCTACGCCGCCAGCTTCTACGCAACGGGGGGTGCTCGCGAAGGGATAGCGCGCATTGTCGAGCTCCTCTTCGGGCTCGGCGCGATCGTCGTCGTCTACCTGCTCGGCCGCCGCGTCAATTGCCGCCCGACCGGGCTGCTCGCCGCCTTCGCGGTCGCTGTCTACCCACCTTTCATCCACTCAACAGGGGCCCTCTATAGCGAGCCGCCCGCAATCTTCTTTCTTCCTGCCGCCGTTCTTGCATTCCTCTGGGCATCGGACGGCTTGGGCAGCCGCCTCTCGCGTGGGTGGCGTGGGGTGAGGGGGGTCGAGGACGGACCGTGGCCCGCCCGCAGGGCCCCCCTCACCCCGCGACAGGACCCACGCGCCAGGTGGCTGGTGCCGGGGCTGCTGTTCGGGTGCCTGGCCCTGGTCCGGCCGGAGTACCTGCTCGTGGGCGTAGCTTTCGCGGCACTGGCGCTGATCGGCGTCGGCAGGCAGGAGGGCTGGAAACCCGGCCTCGCCAGCGCGGCGCTGCTGGTGGCCTCCCTGCTGTTGCCGATCCTGCCTTGGGCGGTTCGCAACCAGGTGGTGCTCGACCGCACGGTGCCGA
>DASUIY010000292.1:0-3721 GCA_036279555.1 Solirubrobacterales bacterium
CGGCGGCCGCACCTACCTGGGTTCGGGCGAGAAGCCCTTCGGCCGCGTGCTCGAGGGCTTCGGCAACAACGGCGAAGACGGCCTCGAGGGCGTCAAGAAGGACAACCTGATCGGCACCTACCTGCACGGCCCCCTCCTCCCCAAGAACGCCTGGCTGGCCGACCACCTGATTGCAACGGCCCTGGAGCGTCGCTACGGCGAGCGCCCGGACCTCGAGCCGCTAGACGACGCACTTGAGCGAGCGGCCCATGAGACCGCCCGCTCAGTGGCGCTTAGCTAGGCCCTATTTCGTCGTAAACGTTTCGTCTTTCCCGTAGCTGGTGCCTTCGGCATTGGTCGCAACCACGCGGAAGTGATAGGTCGTTTTCGATTTGAGACCCGCTAATTCCTCACTGACTTCGACACCGCTTTTACCCGAGCCGATGCCTTTATCGGTTACCGGCACGCTGAAGCCATAGGAAGTGGTAGTGCCGACTTCGAAGCGGTAGGCAGTTGCAAGACCATTCGGATTAACGGTACCGTGCATCGTGGCGGCTTTGGAGATCACTTCGCTGGCAGCTTCGGTCGTTGTCGTAGGACGATTGGGTATCCACTTCTCGACACGAGCGCCTTCCTCGACAACCCAAACATTGTCAGAGGAATCGATTGCAATGCCTGTGGGTTCCTGAGATGGTTCTTCTTTTTCACCTAAGAACTGACTCAGATATTCACCTTCCGGATCGAATCTTTGGACGCGGGCGTTACCAAAATCGCCAATCCACATGTTGTCGCCGGAGTCGATTGCGATGTTACGTGGTAGCAAGAACTGCCCTGCTTCTTCGCCTTCTGTGCCGAATTCACTCAAAATTTCATAATTAGCATTGAACTCTTGGACACGGTTTTCGCTTTGATCAACAACCCAAATGTCACCGTTGGAATCCATGGCAATACCACTTTGATGGCCACTTTTAAGAGCATTGGTCAATATTCCACCAGAATTGTAAATCAGGACCCCAAATAAACCCGATTGGACGGTAATCCAAAGCTTACCGCTGGAGTCAATCACAAGGTGGTATGGTAAAGAAGCCGTTCCAAACTGACTCAGGTATTCGCCTTTGGAATTGAACTTCTGGATCCGATTGTTGAAGGTGTCCGCAATCCAGATATTATTGCTTGCGTCGATTGCGATACCGTAGGGTTCTTTGAACTGCCCATTACCAGTTCCTTTGGTTCCAAACTGACTCAGGTATTCGCCTTTGGAATTGAACTTCTGGATCCGATTGTTGGAGGTGTCCGCAATCCAAACATTGCCGCTGGAGTCAAGCGCTATGTCCTGAGGGGTTTTGAACTGCCCATTACCTTCTCCATAGCTGCCGAAAGAGAAGGAAAAGCGCGAGTCGACTTCGGCTTTTGCAATGCTCGGACTGATTCCAGTCACGAAAACAGCGAACATCAAAACGAGAGTGCCGAAGCCCAGCGTGATCCAGTTCAAACCCAGGGATTTAAATAAGTGTGACGGTTGTTCATGGACGATTGGGCAGCCTGCTAAGCCAGGCCGATCGATGCCCGAATGCATTTCCATTGTCTCCTCCGATGATTGCTGACGATGCATTACTCCTGAAAACTAGAGCAAAGCTATCAGCAAGCAGCGCGATGCGCTAGGGGTGTGGAAATGGGCGAGCTAGCGGCCGCTGGAGCCGAAGCCGCCGTCGCCGCGGGCGGACTCGGCCAAGGACTCCACCTCGACCGGCTCAGCGAGGGCGATCGGGGAGATCACCAGCTGGGCGATGCGATCGCCAGGCTCGACCCGGAACGTCTCCGCCGGATCGGTGTTGAGCAGCAGCACCCGGATCTCGCCGCGGTAGCCGGAGTCGATCAAGCCTGGCGCGTTGACCAGCGCGATCCCGTGCTTCTTCGCCAATCCGGACCTAGGCAGCACCAGCCCCGCATGTCCCTCCGGGATCTCCACGGCCACCCCCGTCCCCACGCTCCATCTCTCCCCCGGCCCGATATGAGCCGCCTCACAGGCATACAGATCCAACCCGGCATCCCCTGTATGCGCCCGCGTCGGCAACACCGCTTGGTCATTCAGCTTTGCGACCGGCAGCTTCACGCGGCTCACCCTAACGCCCCTCGCGGGGGGTGGCGTGGATTTGGGGGACCACCCCGAGGAAGCTTTAGCTACCGCAGGGGTGGTGGCACCAAATCCGCGACAGGACCCGCCGCGCCAGCCCCGTTAGTCCTGAGGTCCTCGAAACGATGCAGCTCCGCCAGCGGGACCTTGGCCTGGATGAGGACGCCGTCTGGACGGTCCTCGCGCTGGAGCTTGCCCGCAACCTCGTGCAGCTCATGCAACCGCCCGCCCTCGGCATAGGGAACCAGCAGCTCGACCTCGGCAAGCGTGTCCTCGAAGGCGGCCTCGACGCGGCTGCGCAGCTCGTCTAGCCCCTCGCCGGTCAGGGCCGAGACGAGGACGGCGTCGGGGTGGCGCATGAGGGCCTCGTCGCGGCCCTCGGCGCCGAGGAGGTCGGCCTTGTTGAGCACGAGCAGCCGCGGGCCCTCGCCGGCGCCGATCTCCTCCAGCACCTCGTCGACCGCTCGCATGTCCGCCAGCCGGCGCTCCTCCGGCGCCGCCGCATCGACGACGTGCAGGATCAGGTCGGCGAGCACGGTCTCCTCCAGGGTCGCCTTGAAGGCCTCGACCAGCTGGTGGGGCAGCTTCTCGATGAAGCCGACCGTGTCGGTCAGCAGGTAGTCGCGCCCGGAGAGCTCGAGGCTGCGGGTGGTCGGGTCCAGGGTGTGGAAGAGCCGGTCGCCGACGCCGACCTCGGCCCCGGTCAGCGCGTTCAGCAGGGTCGACTTGCCCGCGTTGGTGTAGCCGGCAAGGGCCACTCGCGGGAGCGCGGAGCGGTCGCGGCGGGCACGCATCACGCCGCGGTTGCGCTGGAGCCGCGCCAGGCGGCGGCGCAGGGCGGCGATACGGTCGCGGGCGAGGCGGCGGTCGGTCTCGATCTGGCTCTCGCCGGGGCCCCTGGTGCCGATGCCGCCGTCCATCCTCCCCGCGCCGAGGCGCTCGAGGTGGGTCCAGAGGCCCCGCATGCGGGCCATGTTGTATTCGAGCTGGGCCAGCTCCACCTGGAGCTTGCCCTCTGCCGAGTGGGCGTGGTCGGCGAAGATGTCGAGGATCACCGCGGTACGGTCGATCACGGGGACGCCGAGCGCCGCCTCCAGGTTGCGCTCCTGCCGCGGCGCCAGCTCGTCGTCGCAGGCGACTAGGTTGGCGTCACAGGCCGCGATCTGCTCCTTCAGCTCGTCCAGCTTGCCCCGGCCGACGTAGCGGTCGGGGTCGGGCGCGTCGCGCTGCTGCATCGCCTCGCCCGCGGTGGCCACGCCGGCGGTGCGCAGCAGCTCCTTCAGCTCGGCCAGCGGATCGGCATCGGCCCTTCCGCCGGCGATGCCGATCGCCAAGGCGCGTTGCCGGGCGCGGGGATTGGAGACGCCGGCCCCTCCGGCGCCGTAGCGGGTCTCCTCCTGGCGTCCGTTTCTCGATCGCTGCACCGATCTTGATTGTAGGTGGATGGAGGAGGCCGCCTCTCCGCGTGGATAGGGTTACAGGCCGTGAAGGTCTTCATCACAGGCGGGACGGGCTTCATCGGCGGCGAGGTCGTGGGGCAGCTGCGCGCCCGCGGCGATGACGTGACCTGCCTGGTGCGAACCCCGGAGAAGGGCGCGAAGCTGTCGG
>DASUIY010000293.1:0-3473 GCA_036279555.1 Solirubrobacterales bacterium
CCGCGCCGGGCTGCGGGGCGCGCCTTTCGCCCGCGCGCCCGTTTGGCCGAGGCCATCGACGCCGATCACGGTCGGATCCCTCCACGAAGCTTTTCTTTGTCGTCTCCACCACTGGACCGAATCTAAACGGCGTTTGCGCCTTTGGGTATCCGGGAAAAGCCGAACAGATGGGAGGGCAATCCACCGATGCCCCTCCCCTCGAGCCACTGGACAATCGGCCGAAATGGCTTCGACAAGCGGGAATCCCCAGCCCACGCGGTTCCGCGATCGTCGCGATGCCGGGCGGCGGCTGGCTGCTCGGTTGCTGCCGCTGGCCGAGGAGGAACCGGTCGTCGTGGGACTTCCGCGCGGGGGCGTTCCCGTGGCCGACGAGGTGGCCGTGGCGCTTCGTGCACCGCTCGAGATCCTCGCCGTGCGCAAGCTCGGCGCCCCCCACAACCCCGAGTATGGGATCGGCGCGATCGCAGAGGACGGCACCCGCGTCTTCGACGCCGAGGCGCTGGCGGTTCTCGGGATCAACGGCGGCGTGCTCGAGTCGATCGTCGACCGCGAGACCGCGGAGTTGCGCCGGCGGGTCGTCGCCTACCGTGGCGACCGCCCGGCAATGGAGCTGAGGGACCGCGTCGTCGTCGTCGTCGACGACGGCGTCGCCACCGGGGTCACCGACGCCGCAGCCCTGCGGGCGATCCGTCGACAGGGGCCGCGCCGCCTCGTCCTCGCCGTGCCCGTCTGCGCTCCCGACTCGGCCGCACGGCTGGGCGAGGAGGTCGACGAGGTCGTTTGCCTGGCCGAACCGCCGCAGTTCTACGGCGTGGGCCAGTGGTACCGGGACTTCTCGCAGGTGTCCGACCAAGAGGTGATCTCGGCGCTCGGCCCACCCAGGAACGCCGCGGCATGACGGGCGGCGTTTTTATCTGACCGTCCAGGGGGTACGCCCCCGGCCGCTGGATCGCCCGCGGAAAATCCGTAGCCGACTCGGCGGCTTCCTGCGGATGGACTCGGCTCGCCCCAGACGTAGTGTCGTTGCCATGGTGGGCCATGACGAGCACGTAGGGAACGGGCGCGTGGAGGGTGGGAGGGCACGGGTGCTGATCGCCGGTGCCGGTATCGCCGGGATCGAGGCCGCGCTGGCCTTGCGCGATCTCGCCGGCGATCTCGTCGAGGTCGAGATGCGCGACCCCCGACGCGAATTTGCCTTCCGCCCGTTTGCCGTCGGCGAGCCCTACGGGGCGGCACGGATATTCCACTACGACATGGAGGCGCTGGCCTCACGCTGCGGCGCCTCCTTTCACGCCGATGGGATCGTCTCGGTCGAACCCAGGAGAAGGCTTGCCGTGACCCGCGACGGAGAGCGGCTCTTCTACGACTTCCTCCTGCTCGCAACCGGCGTGCGGATGCTCTGGGCGGTTCCGGGTGCCGTCACCTTCTGGGGAGCTGCCGACGAGGGCCAGGTTGGAGACGTCGTCGCCGACCTGCGCGCCGGCCGGCTGCGCAGCCTCGTCTTCACGATGCCCGGCGGGCACAGCTGGGCGCTGCCGCTCTACGAGCTGGCTCTGCTCGCCGCCGGCGAGCGGGCGAGGGCGCGCTCCGGCCGCACCCGCCTTACGGTCGTCACTCCGGAGGACGCGCCGCTGGAGCTCTTCGGCCACCGGGCCGGCGAGCAGATGGGCGAGCTGCTCGAGGAGCGCGGGGTCGAGGTCGTCGCCGGAGCCCACCCGATCGCCTTCGAAAACGGGCGGTTGCGAATCGCCCCCGGCGAAGAGGTCGAGGCCGACGCGGTCGTCAGCCTGCCGCGCCTGGAGGGCCGGCGGGTCGCGGGCATTCCCCACGACCCCGAGGGCTTCGTCGGCGTCGACGAGCACGGCAGGGCGATTGGCGCCGAGCGCGTCTTCGCCGCCGGCGACGTGACCGCCTTCCCGATCAAGCAGGGAGGGATCGCGACCCAGCAGGCCGACGTCGCCGCCGGCCTGATCGCTCGCGAATGCGGGGCCGACGTCGATCCGGAGCCGTTCGACCCCGTCCTGCGCGGGGTTCTCTGGACCGGGCGGGAGCCGCGTTACCTCTACGGGCGGCTGACAGGCGGCCACGGCGAAACGTCCAGCCTCAGCGAGCGGCCGCAGTGGCCGGCGCAGAACGGCAAGGTGGTCGGCCGCTACCTGACGTCGTTCCTCGACTTGCTCGCCGACGGCGGCGATCAGGTGCCCGTCGTCGGCTCGCCGTCGACGTCCTGATTCGGGTCATGATGGGGCTGTGAACGACGCCCTCGTGCAGCGTTTCCGAGCCGCCCGCCGCGATCGCGGGCTGGCGGTCCTCGAGGGCTTCCACGCGCTCAAGCACGCGCTGCGCTTCGGCGCCGAGATCGTCGAGGCGGTCGCCTCGGACCCGAAGGAGCTGGAGCGCCTTGCGGCAGAGCTGGCCCCCGACCTGGCCGGCTCGCTGGCCGGACGCGTCGAGCAGGTCGGCCCGGGGGAGCTCGAGCGGATGGTCCCCCATGCGCCCCGAACCGGTGCCGTCGCGATCGCCCGGCGCCCGCCGGTCGACCTGGCCGCGGTGCTGGCGGACGGGAGGCCTGCCCCGGTGGTCCTGCTCGAGGATCCGCGCACGATGGGCAACATGGGGGCCTGCGTGCGGGTGGCGGCGGCCGCCGACGCCGCGGCGGTCCTCACCACGGGCAGCAACGACCCATGGCACCCCGAGGCGCTGCGCGGGGCCGCCGGGCTGCACTTCGCCCTGCCGGTGGCGGCCGTCGAGGGGCTGCCGGGGGCGGATCGCCCGCTCGTAGCGATCGACCCCGGCGGCGAGCACGCGGACCTGCGCGATCTCTCGCCCCGCTCCATCCTCGCTTTCGGCACCGAGCGCTACGGCCTCAGCGACGAGCTGCTCGCCTGCGCCGACGCCCGGCTGTCGATACCGATGCGCGAGGGCGTCTCCAGCCTCAACCTCGCCACGGCTGTCGCCGCCGTGTTGTTCGCGCGGCGCCTGCTGAGGTAGCGTGGGCACAGCAAAACCCCCCGACTGAAAGGACCCCCCCTTGCCCCTCGCAAGCATCAACCTGGGCGAAGCCATGCTGCTCGCCTTCGAGATCTTCTTCTTCGTGATCTGGATCTGGATCCTGGTCGCGATCCTCAGCGACCTCTTCCGCGACCACGAAACCTCGGGTTGGGCCAAGGCGGCATGGGTGCTGTTCCTCGTCTTCGTCCCGTTCATAACCGCCCTGATCTACCTGATCGCCCGCGGCGACGGCATGCGCGACCGGACGATCAAGGCGCAAGCCGAGGCCAAGCAACACATGGACTCCTACATCCGCGAACAGGCCCACGCGACACCGGCCGACGAACTGCACAAGCTGAATGAGCTGAAGGAAAAGGGCGCGCTCTCGGGCGACGAGTTCGAGAAGGCAAAGGCCAAGCTGCTGGCGTAGTGGTAGAGGGATGCCGGCGCCCCTCCCCAAAACGCTCGGCGGGAGCCTCGCT
>DASUIY010000294.1:0-5097 GCA_036279555.1 Solirubrobacterales bacterium
GCGATCGCCGGCTGGGTGGCGTGGGCCCATTTCGACGGCGCCTACTTCCCGAACGCCTGGTACCCGAGCGCGCTGGCAGCACTCGGGCTGCTCGCGGTCACGGTCCTGGGCACCGGCCGAATCGTGCCCGTCTCGCGCCCCGCGCAGGCCGCGCTCGCCGCCTTCGCCGCTCTCGTCGCCTGGAACTTCGTCTCTCTCGCCTGGTCCACCTCTCCCGGGTCGGGCTGGGAGTCCAGCAACAAACTGCTCCTCTACCTGGCGCTGTTCTGGACCGTTTCGCTGCTGCCCTGGACGCTGTCCTCGGCACGGATCGCGCTCGGCCTCTGGGTTGCGGGAGTGGTCGCCGTCTGCGCCGTCAGCTTGCTCAGCGCGACGACGGGGTCGCTCGCCGACTACTTCATCGAGGGCCGGTACCTCGACCCGATCGGCTACTCGAACGGGGTCTCGGCCCTGCCGGCGATGGCTTTCTTCCCGGCCCTCTGGCTCTGCTCACGCCGCGCTGCGGGACTCGCCGAGCGGGTCTGCTTCCTGGCCGCGGCCGTCTTCCTGATCGAGTTCGCGCTGCTGCCCCAGAGCCGCGCGGCCGTGATCGGCTTCGGGGCCGGGATCCTGGTCTTCGTCTGCGTTTTCCCCAGCCGTCTGCGCCTGATCCCGCCGTTGCTCGTGGTCGCGGGTGCCGTGGCGCTCTCGATCGGGACGATCTACGACGTCTACACCGTCGGCATCGACCTCGCCGAAGCGACCGAAGCGGGGCGGGTGCCGGTGGGCCTGGACCTCGGCGCGGCGCTGGACGACGCGGTGAGGGCCACGTTCTTCGCCGCCTTCGGCGCCGCTGCGCTCGGAATGATCTGGGCTGCGGTGGAGGGCGCGGCCAGCCCGGGGGAGAGGTCGATGCGTCGCGTGCGGGTCGGCGTCGGCGGGGCGATCGCCGCCGTGCTCTTCGTCTGCCTGGCGCTGGCGGCGGTCAACGCCGGCAGCATCGCCGACGGCATCGGCGATCGCTGGCAGACCTTCAAGTCCTCCGAGGACGTGTCGCGCACCGACGGGGCGCGCCTGATCTCTTCCGAAAGCGACCAGCGCTACGACTACTGGCGGGTCGCCGTCGACCAGTTCCGCCGCACGCCGGTCGCCGGGGCGGGCGCCGGCAGCTACGAGGCGATCTACTCGGCCGAACGCCGCTTCGACAAGCCCTCGAAGTACACACACGACATCTGGCTCCGGGCGCTGGCCGAGGGCGGCCTCGTCGCGTTCGCGCTGCTGCTCGCCTACCTGACTGCGATCGCGACCGGCCTGATCGCCGCCTGGCGCCGCCTCGGCGAGCTGGGCCGAGGCATGATCGCCGCCTGCGCCGCGATCTCGGTCTACTTCTTCGTCCATGCCTCGTTCGACTGGCTGGAGGAATTTCCGGCACTGGCGGCGCCGGCCCTGGCCCTGCCGCTGGTCGGGATCGTCGCCGCAGGCGGCGGCCCGGCGCTGCCGAGAGTGGGGCGGGGGGCCAGGTATGCGATCGCCGCGGTCCTCGCCACGCTCTTCGTGGCCGGGTTTGCTTCGCTGGCCTTTCCCTACCTCTCCCAGCGTCACCTCGAGAGGGGGGCGGAGATCGGCCTCGGGGACGTCGCGGCTGCCCGCGAGGAGCTGGATAGGGCCGCGGAGCTCAACCCGCTCTCTCCGGAACCCCGGCTGCGTGCCGGCACGATTCTCGTCGCCGCGCATCGCCCCGGCGCCGCAGCCGAGGAATTCCGCCGGGCGCTGGAGGTCGAAGACCATTGGTACGCCCACTTCGAGCTCGCCCTCCTGTACGCCCAGGCCGGACGCCACCGAGCCGCTTTGCAAGAGATCGCCCAGGCCCGGGTTCTCGACCGCCACGACCCGTTCGTAGCCGAGGCTCTCTTTAGGATTCGCCGCGGTCGACCGATAAACGCAGCAGCCTTTAACATGCGTATTCAGCAGTTCGAGGCACAGCGCTTTACAAGACCAGAACGCTGACGTACCTCAGAGCCAACGTTTGGCAAGCGCCCCGTTGGGTAAAGCTCGTAGCAAGGAGAAAAGTTGATGCGGAAGATCACCCTTTTTGTCGCAGTGGCGCTGATGTCGCTTGCCCTGAGCGCGCCGGCATTCGGCGCGAACGCCACCGAAGACGCCTACGGCGGTGCCGCCGGCACCCAGCAGTTCAGCGGTGACGCCAACGAACCGTCGGCTGCCGTGACCGGGACGGTCTCCGACTCGGGCACGCTTCCCTTCACAGGGCTCGAGCTGGCGCTGATGGCAGCTGCCGCCATCGCCCTGGTGGGCACCGGTGTCGTCGTGCGCCGCGCGTCGCGCACCAACGGCGAGGCGTAGACGCACCTAACGCTGCACTCATTGCCCCGGGTCTCCGCGGGCACGGCGACGGTCGCCCTCGGCGCCGCGACCGCGGCTGTCGCCGCGGTCGCGACCGTCGTCCTGGGCCCACTGGCGCTGGCCCTCCCGGTCGCGGGCGGGGTCGCCTACCTGCTCGTCCGCTACCCGCTGGTCCTCTACGTCGCCTTCCTCTACATCGGCCTGTTCAAGGGCCGGGGGGCGATCGAGAGCTCGCCGGTCGACGTCACCCTGTTGCTCGGCGCCCTGCTCGCCGGCGTCTGCCTGTTGCGTCTGCTGGAAGGGCGGTTCCGCCTTCCCCCGCTGATGCTCGGCCTGCCCTACTTGCTGATTGCGACCCTCTTGGCGATCAGCCTGATCTGGACTCCCGAACTCACCTACGGCACCGAGAAGACGCTGAAGTTCGCGAGCCTCACCGCGCTGGCGACCTTCGCTCCCTTCTTCCTCGTCGACGGCCGTGACGCTCTGCGGCAGCTGCTGGTCCTGCTAGGCGGAGTCGGCGTGGTCGGTGCGCTGATCGTCCTCAGCCTCGGCTCGACCAGCAGCGAGGAAGGCGGCCGCCTGGTCTTCAACGAAGCCGCCGACACGATCTTCACCGCGCGCTTCCTGCTCACAGGGGCCTTCGTGCTCCTGTTCGGCGCGGCCCTCAAGCTCTGGCGCCGCCATCGCCTGCCGATTGCCGTGGTCGGCGTCGCCGTGGTCGTGATCGCGGCGAGCATCGGCTCGCGCGGCCCGCTGGCGGGCTTCGTCTTCGCTGTCCTCTGCACGATCGTGGCGATCGTCCTGCGTGAGCCGCGCAGGGTTCTGCCGGTGCTGCTGGCAATCGGGGTCGGCGTCGCCGTGCTGCCCTTCGTCTCCTTGCCGGAAACCTCGTCCGAACGCATCGGCGGCTTGGTCTCGAACCCGACCGGGGCCTTCAACGAGGACCTCCGCTCCCGCCTCTACGACAAAGGCTTCGAACTCGCCAGGGAAAACCCGGTGCGGGGGATCGGCGCCGGCGGCTTCTTCATCTACAGCTACGTGGTGACCAACCGCGAAGAGCGCTACCCGCACAACATCTTCCTGGAGATGGCGGCAGAGCTGGGGCTGGCACCGACCCTGCTGCTGGCGGCGTCGATCCTGACGATGCTGGCGCTCCTCTACAAACGCGCCTGGGCGGCCGAGGGCGACGACCGTACGCTCATATACCTGCTCTCGGGGGTGTTCCTGGTCAACTTCTTCGCCACGCAGTTCTCGGGCGACTTCAACGACAACAAGACCTTCTGGGCCATGCTCGGCCTGGGCTGGCTCGTCGCCGCCTACGGGCTGAGGCCGGGGGAAGAGCCGGCCGGGGACGAGCCGCCGCCGGCTAAGCGCGAGCTTCCGGCCGAGCGTGAACTGGCGGCGAAGCAGTGACTCCGACCAGCGTCGACGTGGTCGTTCCCGCCTACAACGAGCAGGACCACATCGCCGCCTGCATCGCCGGCGTGCTTGCCCAGGACTACCCGCCGGACCGGCTGCGCCTCCTGCTGGTCGACGCCGGCTCCAGCGACGACACGGTGGAGATCGCGCAGCGGCACGCGGCCGAGGACGAGCGGATCGTCGTCGTCTCGGGAGAGGGGCGGTTGACGACCCCCGAAGCACTCAACGTCGGCTTGCGCGTCTCGACGGCCGACGTCTTCGCCCGTGTCGATGCCCACGGGTGTCCGGCGCAGGACTACATCTCGCGTGCCGTCGCCGCGCTCGAGGAGAGCGACGAGCGGGTCGTCGGCGTCGGCGGGCAGCCGAACTACTCCGGGGCCAGCCCATTCGAGCGGGCCTTCACCCTGGCCCGGGGCTCCCGCCTTGGGGTCGGCGGCAGCGTCTACGCAGCTCCCGGGCAGCGGGAAATCGTCGACACCGTCCCCTGGGGGATATACCGGCGCCCGGCGCTGGAAGAGGTCGGAGGCTTCGACCCGGCGATGAACCACGGCGAGGACGAGGAGCTCAACTGGCGGCTGAAGCAGGCCGGCATGAGCGTGATGCTCGACTCCTCGATCCGCTTCGAGTACGTGCCCCGCGCGACCCTCGGCGCCGCCTTCCGCCAGTACCGCAACTACGGCCGAGCAAGGGCTCGCGTGGTTGCCGCCCATCCCGATTTCCTGCGACCCCGCCACGCGGCCCCCGCCGCCTTCGTCCTCGGCCTGGCGGGCCTGGCCGCGCTCAGCCCGTTCTCCACAGCCGCCCGCGCCGGCTTGGCCGCCGCCGTCGGGGGCTATGCCGTAGCGGCGGGGGCCGGCGCGGTCGCCGCCACCGGACGCGAGGAGATCCGCTTGGCGCCTCGCGTCGCTGCCTGCTTTCCCGCCCTCCATTTCGGGTATGGGGTAGGGACGATCGGCGGATTTGCGTCCGAGCTAAAGGTGCACGCGCTTGGCAGCCGATACCAGTCCCTATCCTGTCGAAGCCAATGAACGCACAGCAGCCGCTCGATTTCTCCACCTTCGTCGCCGTCGTCCGGCGGCGTGCCCGGCTGATCGCCGGCATCGCCGTCGCCGCCGCGCTGCTTGCCTTCGGCGTCTCGAGCCTGATGCCGGACCGCTACGACGCCAGCTCCAACGTCCTCTTCGGTCAGCCGGAGACACCGCCGCAGATCGACCCCAACGCGCCGCTGCCCGACATCTCCTCCGAACCGGAGCGAGTGGCGGCGACCAACCTGGCGCTCGCCTCGCTCGACGTCGTCGCGCTGCGGGTGAAGGAGCGGACCGATAGCCCTCAGAGCGC
>DASUIY010000295.1:0-2212 GCA_036279555.1 Solirubrobacterales bacterium
GACCGAGGGCGCCCTCGCGGGCGCCCTCGAATGCGTTCAGGTGATGCTTGGCCGCGCTACTCGTCCGCCGGCGGCTCGACCGCGGGCTGGTCCAGCGCCCCGGCGTCGTCGGCGGGCTTCTCCTCCGCCTCCTGCTCGCGCGCGCCGACCGCGGCCGGCACGGGCTTCTCGGGCGCGACGATCGAGAGGATCATCTCCCGCTCGTCGCCCTCCGGCGCCGGCTCGACCATCACGGTCGCGCCCGCCACGAGCTCGGACTTGAGCACGAAGTCGGCCAGCGGGTCCTCGATGTAGCGCTGGATCGCGCGGCGCAGCGGGCGGGCTCCCATCGAGGGGTCCCAGCCTTTGTCGACCAGCAGGTCCTTCGCATCGTTGGTCAGCTCCAGCTGCAGCTCGTGCTCGGCGACCTGGACGCGGACCCGGTTGATCATCAGGTCGATGATCTCCTTGACCTCTTCCTTGGCGAGCTTGTGGAAGACGATCACCTCGTCGATCCGGTTGAGGAACTCGGGCCGGAAGACTTTCTTCAGGTCGCTCATGATCCGGTTCTTCATGTCGTCGTAGGACATGCCGGTCTCATCGGCGACGGTGAAGCCGATCGAGGTGTTCTTGGCGATCTCCGAGGCGCCGATGTTCGAGGTCATGATCACGATCGCGTTGCGGAAGTCCACCGTGCGCCCCTGGGCGTCGGTGAGGCGCCCGTCCTCGAGGATCTGCAGCAGGATGTTGAAGACGTCGGGGTGGGCCTTCTCGATCTCGTCGAGCAGCAGCACCGAGTACGGCTTGCGGCGTACCGCCTCGGTCAGCTGACCACCCTCGTCGTAGCCGATGTAGCCCGGCGGCGAGCCGACCAGGCGGCTGACCGCGTGCTTCTCCATGTACTCGGACATGTCGATGCGGATCATCGACTCCTCGTCGCCGAAGAGGAACTCGGCCAGCGTGCGGGCGAGCTCGGTCTTGCCGACCCCGGAGGGCCCGAGGAAGATGAAGGAGCCGGCCGGGCGCTTGGGGTCCTTGATCCCGGCGCGCGAGCGGCGGATCGCCTTGGAGACGGCGGTGATCGCGACCTCCTGGCCGATCACCCGCTTGTGCAGCTCCTCCTCCATGCGGATCAGCTTCTGGGTCTCGGCCTCGGTCAGTTTGAAGACCGGGATCCCGGTCCACATCGAGACGATGTCGGCGATCTCTTCTTCGCCCACGTCCGGCCGCTCGCCGTTCTCGCCCTCGGCCCACTCGTCCTCGAGCTGGCGCTTGCGGGTCGTCAGCTGGCGCTCGGTGTCACGCAGGTTCGCCGCTTTCTCGAACTCCTGCGCTTCGATCGCGGCCTCCTTGTCGCGCCGCGTCGTCTCGATTTCCTCCTCGAGGTCGCGGTAGACCGGCGGCGAGCTCATCGACTTGATCCGCATCCGCGACGCGGCCTCGTCGATCAGGTCGATCGCCTTGTCGGGCAGGAAGCGGTCGGAGATGTAGCGGTCGGCAAGCTCGGCCGCCGCCCCGAGGGCATCGTCGGTGATGTTGACGCGGTGGTGCTGCTCGTAGCGCTCGCGCAGCCCTTCGAGGATCTTCACCGTGTCCTCGACCGAGGGCTGGTCGACCTTGATCTGGGCGAAGCGCCGCTCCAGCGCCGAGTCGCGCTCCAGGTACTTGCGGTACTCGTCGAGCGTCGTGGCGCCGATCGTCTGCAGCTCTCCGCGGGCGAGGGCCGGCTTGAGGATCGAAGCGGCGTCGATCGCGCCCTCGGCGGCACCGGCGCCGACCAGGTTGTGGAGCTCGTCGATGAAGAGGATGATGTCGCCGCGCTGGGTGATCTCTTTCATCACCTTCTTCAGCCGCTCCTCGAACTCGCCGCGGTACTTGGAGCCGGCGACCAGCGCGGCCAGGTCCAGCGTGTAGATCTGCTTGTTCTTGAGCAGCTCGGGAACCTCGCCCTTGTTGATGCGGGCGGCCAGGCCCTCGACCACGGCGGTCTTGCCGACGCCGGGCTCGCCGAGCAGCACCGGGTTGTTCTTGGTGCGGCGGGAGAGGATCTGCATGATCCGCTCGATCTCGGTCTCGCGGCCGATCACCGGGTCGAGCTTGCCCTCGTCGGCGAGCTTGGTCAGGTTGCGACCGAACTGGTCGAGCAGCTTCGAGCTCTTCGCCTTCTCACCCGCGCCTCCGCCCGAGCCCTGCTGGCGCCGGCCGGGCCCGGAGAGCATGCGGATGATCTCGT
>DASUIY010000296.1:0-6631 GCA_036279555.1 Solirubrobacterales bacterium
CCGATGCTCGTTGCCGAGCGGCTGGGGATCGAGGAAACGCGGCACTCGGCCTATTCAGGGCGAGGGCGGGAGAAAAGCCTGGAGAGCTCGGGGCGGGCCTTTGCCGGCTGGTCCATCGCGGCGGCGATCTCCTGCCAGGCATCCGAATCGACGCTGAAACTGGTTCGGTCGGCGAGCAGGCGCTCGGCTCGCTCACGACCGCTCTCGACGAGAAACTGCGTCAGGGACTCCCGATTGACCAATGCGGCCTGCTTGAAGAGAGTCTCGTCGTCCTTCTCGATACGAAGGTTGAGCCTCTGGGTCTTTGGAGTTGCCATGTCAAGACTGTACATACAACGTATGTCAGAAGTCAAGCATCGCTCCACCCCCTCCTCCCGGCGACATTTTCACCCCTGCATGTAGCCCTCGCTACCTCCTGCGCAGAGCGTGAGCAGTTCGAGCATGCCCTCGCAACTGAATGCGCCGCCAACGAAGTTGATCCCAACCTCCACTCGCCGAGATCGGGCAGCTATCTCGGTCCTTGAATCCCTTCAGCCCCTCAGCTCGATCTCGGCGGCGGCAGTAACGAGCCTCAGCTTGGTGCCCTCCAGGTCCCATTCGGGACCCGATTCCATGAACTCGGACAGCCAGCGGTCTTCCTTCTGTCGCCCGCCGAAGCATCCGATCAAGGTGCCGCCCACTCTCTCGACTTTGATCTTGGTAGCCGTTATGTGCACGTCCCCTCCGAAGCTGTTGCACCGGGCCTCCCAGAAGACAGCGTGGTCCCGCTCGCTGCCGAAGCCAAGCCTGATTTCTGGTGGTTGGTGAACCGGGGATCACTCCCATCCCGCCCTCCGACGACCGAAGTCACAACAAAGTCTCTCCCCCAGAGGTTCTGCGCCAGGGGGGAACTTGGGGGAGCATGAGCCGGGACCGTTGCGAGCCCCTCCATGCAGCCCTCGAACACCGCCTCGATGAGCTTCGACGGCCATTCGTTGGCGTACCCACGGGCGATAGAAGCATCGCTTGAGTCGGCGGGCAGGCCAACCGAGTCGAGAGCGAACTCGGACTTCGGTTCTTCTCCGCAGACAGACCTGGCGATCGCGAAGACCTCCGCCTGTCGGGCGTTGAAGCCCATCCTTCGGGCTCGCCTTTCTGCTCGGGCTTCCTCTAGTTCATAACTCCGCCGATTACGGTCCTCCATGGCTCGGGGATCATCCCGAGCGCCCTCAGATTGCTGAGTGTCTCCACAGCTCGCGAGTGCCAGCCCCGCCAGCACCAGAGCAATCGCCGTCCCAATCCCCCTCACCGAAATCAATGTAGCTGGCCGGCAGGCAGACGAGCACCACAACGACGCTGCGACCTCCGCGTGCTCGGTTCAGGGGCGAACGGACACCCGGCTGTCGGCGCTACCGATCTGCCAGCGGACCCCCGGCCCGAACTCCAAGACGACGCCGCCGGGAGTGATCAGCTCCCAGTTGGGTGGATCGTCTTCGGCCTCACGGGCGGCGGGCTTCACGTCGAGCAGCGAGCCATCGGAAAGCTTGCAGCGCAGCTCGCCGGTCTCCGCGTTGATGTCGGCATCGTCAACCGAGCGCCCAACCAGCACCGCCGGGTCGGCCGGCGACCACTCCGCGTCCTGGGTGGCGAGGTGCCATAGCTCGCCAGCGGAGTCCTTGACCTCGACGTGAAGAACCTCCGGGTAGGCAATCCGGGCATCGACGATCTGCCCACGCATGGAGCGCAAGACATTGAGAGGCGAAGCGTCAAGAGCGACTGCGGTTGCCATTAGCTTTTCCATTGTCGCAGCCAGGCCAGCAGTTCTCCAAGCTCATGTTCGCCTGCACGCTTCCTGCCTGCTTCTCTGCGTGAAGCGCCTCGCTCGCTTCATGTCGCTCTCGGATGGTCAAGCCCGCCTCCTTGCAGGCTTGCCGGAATTGCTTGATGTCCCGCTTGTGGCCCACGATCCCGGCGGCGAGTCTATTCGGCCACCCCGAGCCCAATCTGGGCATTAATCCCGGTCGCGGAAGGCGTCCAACGGCACTGCCGCCTCGCCCACCGAAATCGAACCGGTGTAACGGCTTTGCAGGGGAGCCTGGCGGCGGATCCACCTGTTCAAGCGGTTTCGCAACCTGGGGTGCCAGCCTTTTGGCCGAGGCGTCCCTGTTGCCAAACCGCAATGCCCGCAGATCGAAGTAGCTCTTCTGACCACCGCCGCACGAGGTCGTCTTGCTCGGTCGTATCGGACAGGCCGTCGATCGTCAGCGTTCCGCCTCCTGGCAAAGGAGAGAGGGGACACCCTTGCTCAGTCTTCGGTTCAATCCGAAACAGCGCGCCGAACGCAAACCAGATCACGTGCATCGCAAAGCGCCCCAGGTGTTCCGCCCCTGCCAGGGTGCTCGCAAGTTTTTGCACCAGTGGCCCGACGATTTCCTCCAACTCGCCCCCGTCCTCAAGCATGCGCCAGTCTTTGAGGTACCCGTTACCCTCTTGAATCGAAAATCCCAAGCGAAGCCCCATGGCTCCACCGGCGTCCGTAGCGGCGGTCGCGACACGAGTGATGGAGCGATGACCGCCCTGCGTCCATGGTTCGCCTGTCTCCTGTCGAGCAGTGACGGCGATACCGCTCGGGTGTGGCGTCGGCTCGTCGATCTCGACGCCTCCGCCAAGCACATCCCCAACAAGCTCCGTTAGAGCATCGACGGCCCCCTGGGAAACTGACCACTCCTGCCATCGGCTGCTCATATTCAGCGGCGCGGCACGAACGACAATTGCCGGTCCCTCCCCTCCCAGTCGCTCTCTAACGACATGCTGCTGCGTCGCACCGAGGTACCAGTGGTATTGGAGTGAGTCTTCCAGCAACGGGAGGCGATCTTTCTCAAACCGCTCAACAGCGGCGCGTTCAGCCTCCTGTCCTCGCTGAGCTAGCTGCGCAAGCTCAATGTGACTGCGGATCGGGGTCGCCTCGTAGCGCCCGAGCTTGCGCAACTTTGCATCCTGGGCTGGCTCACGGACGACGATAGAGCCGTCTGCGATCAGGATATGGGGCGTGTCGGCCGACTCGTAGACACGCACAACGCCAATCCGGTCGTCGCCGACCGCGAGCACGTCAGCCGCAATCGACGGGACGGGATCGACCTGTCCCTCAAGGCGCTGTCTGACGCTATCTATGAAACCCCCCGGTGGCGGGGTCCAGTCGGATATCGGCTCTCCACCATCCTTAACCCCGACGAGGACCCACCCCCCAAGCGTATTTGCAAATGAAGCAACCGCCTTGGCGAGCTGATAGCCCTCGCCTTTGGCGATGTCGGCCTTGTGCTCAACGAAAAGCGTCTCGCTCTCCGCGAGCAGGGCGTCCAGGGTGTCCGCGCTGGCGGCGAGCTCACCGAGGGTGAGAAGACGTAGGCTCGGGGCACGCACGCCGAGGCACGATGACACACTGGGCGGCGGCCTCTAGTAGCGGAGAGGCGCGGTGTCCGTCGTTAGGGATTCTGACTCGCCTAGTTCAAAGCCGGACCACTGCTCACGTAAGAGGCGCCCACCGGAATCGAACCGGTGTAAACGGCTTTGCAGGCCGCTGCGTAACCACTCCGCCAGGGCGCCGAAACCGCTTTCCCAAGCCGATTACGAGGTAACTTCGCTGAGCTGATTGGCTTCGGCTTGGGCGCTAGTGCCTTTTAGTGCCCGTTCCGCCGTCGTCAGTGAAGCCCACGCGAGCGCTCTCTCGTACTCGGCTAGGTAAGCGCCCGACAGCTTAGCCCGTCGCTTGACCGCCTTGGTGTACGCGGTGAGCGTGAATCGCGGGTCAGTGTGCCCGAGCTGCTCGGCGATGTAGACCGGATCGTCCCCGGCCGCGGCCCGCAGGCTCGCGAAGGTGCGGCGCAACGAGTGAGGCGTGACCCGCTCCGATATCTCCTCGATGCCCAGATCAGCCAAGCGGCGATTTGCGCCCCTGATCGCGGTCTTAAGGCGCCGGGCAACGTTGGCGGCTGACTGGCGGCGTATGCGCCCCGCGTGGGCGCTGAGGAACACTGGATCGCCCTGGCCAGGGTGCTGCGCCTTCCACTCCGCGAGCAAGTCGGACCCTCGCATCTTCCACTCCGCCAACTCATCGACCAGGCCGCCCGGGAGGTCGACTTCGCGGAAGCTGCCCGCATCGGTCTTGGCCCTGCCGACGCGGATCGTGCCGGTCGCGAGGTTGATGTCCTGCCAGTCGAGCGCGACGGCCTCGCTGACCCGCAGGCCGGCACCCAGGAGCGTCGCGACGACGGGGCGCATGTAGGTAGAGGCACCGTCCAGCAGCGACAGGGCCTGCTCGGGCTCCACCCAGGAGCGCTGCGCCTTGGACACCTTCGCTCGCCGCCGCTTGCCGCTGGCCGGGTTACGGACGATGTGGCCATACTCCTCCGCGACCTCAAGGATCTGCGAAAGCCGCTTGAGCGTCTTGTTGATCTGCGCGGGCGCCAACTTCCCCTCCCGCAGCTTCGCCGCCCGGTAGCGATCGACTTCCTCGACCGTGATCGCCGTCAGCCGGTAGTCGGCGAAATGCGGCAGCAGGTGATGGCTGAGCGCCCAGCGGTAGTCGTCAACGGTCCGCTCAGCCCAGCCGTGGCGGTTAGCCTCGAACCACTCTGAGGCGAACTCATGGAAGGTCGGCTCCGCTGCCCGGCGCTCCACGGGGGCGGTTGGCTTGGGTGCCTCCCAGGTGCCGGCGCGCACTGCGGCCATCGTCGCCGCCAGCTCGTCTTCTGCCCGACGCTGATTCCAGCCCTCCTCAGACGTGCCGAGGGTCAGGTAGTGGCGCTCGCCGCCAGCGTAGAAGCGGAGCGCGTAGACGGTACCGCGCTTGGTCTTGCGAGTGACGACTTGGCCGGTTGATCGACGTGCCATCAGCTCTCCCCCTCCCCTAGAAGCCACGGGGGCGGGGGCATCGGCTCGCCGCCTTCGGCTATCCAGCTTTCAGCGTCGGCGAGCAGGGCCTCGGCCGCTTCCTCGGGGTACCCAGCCCCGGCCTTGTAGAAGACCATGCTCCGAGAGGGAGCACCCTCTGGGTTGGTCAGCGTGAGCCGTAGCTCACCGCTCCAAGCCGCCCCTGTACAGGTCGCGAACTCCAGGTCCGCGTCGTAGGTGTGGACGAGGTTTTCGAGGCGCTCCATCGCATCGCTTGGCTTTGAGGCCATCAGCTCTCCCCCTCCAGAAAATCCCCTAGCGTGACTAGCGCCAGGTGCCGGCGCGCCTTGTTGCCGGCGATGGTCGACCAGTGGCCAGCCGATTGCAGAGCAGTAGACCGGAGCCGAGAGTCGACCGGGAGTTCGGCCGCTCGGCTCTCGAGGAATGCGGCAATTTGACTTGCTGCATCCCGCTCGGCTGCTTCGCGGCTTACCAATTCCATCAGCCAGCCCCCCGCGCTCTCCGGGGGGCGCAGCGCTCCAGCATCCGAGCAACAGCCTCCAAGGCCCGCCGAAGAGGACTAGAAATCCCAGCGCAAGTAGCCGCCCGCCTTACCGCCACCAAGGCCTCGGCCAGCTCCGTTGCTTCATCTCGAACAACCGACACCGCCTCAGTGGCCGGCCCCGCGACGGCGAGGTGACGCCGCCGGGTGCCCTCGGTCGTGGTCGCCATCATGCCGCCACCGCCTCAGAGGGCCGGCCGTTGAGAAGGTCGAGAACGGCCTGAAGCGCGATTCCTTCCTTCGTCTGCTTCTCGATCTGCTCTTCGGTACTGCGTTCGCTCTCCTCTTGGGATTTCCCGTGGTTGAAGTAATCCCGGTTGCCGGCACATACTTGGGCCAGGGCCTCGTGTTCGCGGCCAACCTCTTCACGAGAATCGCTGAGACGGGCGAGGACGATGGTTTTCGCGAGTTCAGGCTCCACGATCTCGCGGCGCTCCACTAGGCCTCGGATTAGGCGCACCAGCGGCTCCAGCTTGTCGTAGGACGCCAGAACCCCGACCGGATTGCCGTATTCGGCGCCGCCTGCTTCCATGTCGATAGCGGCCTCTGAGGCCGCGTGCTCTGCCAGCAGGTCTGCCTGATCGGGTGAGAGGCTTAGAGCCGCCATTACGCTGCCACCGCCTCGGTGTCCGCGACTCGCTCGTCTTCGAGGCGCACGCTTTCTGCCGCCGCCCAACCCAAAGCTTCGGCCAGGGCAGGGACCTCCGGCGGCATAGGCAGGTATTCCAGCTTCGCCGCGAGCTGCGGGCCGATGATCTTCGAGGCCATGTTGTGGAACACGTAGTACGCCAGCTCCGGTTCGTCCTCAAACTCGGCGTCCTCGCCAACGGGCAGGGCGAGAATCGACTGAGCCAAGGGGATCACGCGATCTAGAAAAGGTCGGACGTTCGCAAGTTCCTCTTTGGCCAGACCCAGCTTCGACTCCGGCCCGCTCTCTGCCTGTCGGAGAGCGACTTCGCGCTCATGGGTTCGATCCGCTTCTTCCCGGAGCGTGTAAACCGCTGCGGATTGGAGGTAGGGCACAAACCTCGCCGGTACCTTGATCGTTGTCATCTCACAGCCTCCCTCTGTCGGAGCACCGAAGGGGAAGAATCTGACGAGGGGGGCGTGTAGATTGCCCGGCGCGTCGGAGTTCGTAGCTCCGGTGCCAGGGGGGCGGGCGTGTGAGCGTCGCGCCCCCCATTTGTTTGGTCGGGCGCG
>DASUIY010000297.1:0-2627 GCA_036279555.1 Solirubrobacterales bacterium
CAGAACGCGACCAACATCGTCGCCCAGAAGTACTTCCGCGGGCAGCTCGGCAGCGAGAAGCGCGAGTCCTCGGTGAAACAGATGATCGGCCGGGTCGCCGGGACGATCTCCAACTGGGGGCGCGAGGGCGGTTACTTCGCCTCGGCCGAGGACGCCGACGCCTTCGAGATGGAGCTGACCGCGATCCTGCTCAACCAGAAGGCGGCCTTCAACTCGCCGGTCTGGTTCAACGTCGGCTTCGAGGAGCGGCCCCAGTGCTCGGCCTGCTTCATCCTCAGCGTCGAGGACAACATGGACTCGATCCTCGCCTGGAACACCAAGGAGGGCAAGATCTTCCGCGGCGGCTCCGGCTCGGGGATCAACCTCTCCAACATCCGCGGCTCGATGGAGCAGCTGGCCAAGGGTGGGACGGCGAGCGGCCCGGTCAGCTTCATGCGCGGCGCCGACTCCTGGGCGGGCACGATCAAGTCCGGCGGCAAGACCCGGCGGGCGGCGAAGATGGTCGTGCTCGACGTCGACCACCCGGACATCGAGCACTTCATCTGGTGCAAGGCCGACGAGGAGAAGAAGGCCGAGGCGCTGCGCGACGCCGGCTTCGACATGTCGATCGACGGCGAGGGCTTCACCTCGATCCAGTACCAGAACGCCAACAACTCGGTGCGGGTCAGCGACGACTTCATGGAGGCGGTCGAGGCCGGCGAAGACTGGCACCTGACCGCTCGCACCGACGGCTCGACGGTGAAGACGCTCGACGCGCGCGAGCTGATGAACCAGATCGCCGACGCCGCCTGGCGCTGCGCCGATCCGGGCGTCCAGTACGACACGATCATCAACCGCTGGCACACCTGCCCGGAGTCGGGCCGGATCAACGCCTCCAACCCGTGCAGCGAGTACATGCACGTCGACGACTCGGCCTGCAACCTGGCCTCGCTCAACCTGATGAAATTCCGCCGCGAGGACGGCAGCTTCGACGCCGAGGAGTTCGAGCACGCGGTCGACATCGTCTTCCTCGCCCAGGAGATCGTCGTCGGCTTCTCCAGCTACCCGACCGAGGAGATCACCGAGAACGCGAACAAGTTCCGCCAGCTCGGGCTCGGCTACGCCAACCTCGGCGCGCTGCTGATGTCCGACGGCCTGCCCTACGACTCCGAGGAGGGCCGCAACGTCGCCGCCGCGATCACGGCGCTGATGACCGGCCGCGCCTACCGCCAGTCGGCGCTGATCGCCGCCGGGGCGACCGGGCCCTACGAGGAGTACGAGAAGAACCGCGACGCCCACAACGGCGTGATGCGGATGCACCGCGACGCCTCCTACGACATCGACTCGACCGGGATCAAGGGCGAGCTGCTCGAGGCGGCGCAGCGGTCCTGGGACGAAGCGGTCGAGCTCGGCGAGGAGCACGGGTACCGCAACGCGCAGGCGACGGTGCTGGCGCCGACCGGGACGATCAGCTTCCTGATGGACTGCGACACGACCGGGATCGAGCCCGACTTCTCGCTGGTCAAGTTCAAGGAGCTGGTCGGCGGCGGCCAGATGACGATCGTCAACAAATCGGTGCCGCTGGCACTGCGCACGCTCGGTTACGCCGAGCCGCAGGTCGAGCAGATCGACGCCCACATCGCCGAGAACGCGACGATCATCGGCGCGCCCGGCCTGAAGGACGAGCACCTGCCGGTCTTCGACGTCGCCGTGGGAGAGCGGGCGATCTCCCACACCGGCCACATCGACATGATGGCGGCGACGCAGCCCTTCATCTCCGGCGCGATCTCCAAGACGGTGAACCTGCCGCAGAGCGCCACGATCGAGGACATCGCCGACGCCTACACGCGCGGCTGGAAGGGCGGGCTGAAGGCGCTGGCGATCTACCGCGACGGCTCAAAGACCGCGCAGGCGCTGCGCACCGACGCGCAGGAGGAGAAGGGGGCCGAGGCAGTCGCCGAGGCCGCCGCACCCGTGCGCAAGAAGATGCCGCGCGAGCGCGAATCGATCACCCACAAGTTCTCGATCGCCGGCCACGAGGGCTACATCACCGCCGGCAAGTACGAGGACGGCAACGTCGGAGAGATCTTCCTCACCGACATCGGCAAGGAGGGCTCGACGATGCGGGGGCTGCTCAACGCCTTCGCCACGGCGATCTCGATCGGCCTCCAGTACGGCGTTCCGCTGGAAACCTTCGTGCGCAAGTTCAGCTACATGCGCTTCGAGCCGGAGGGGATCACCGGCAACCCGGAGATCCCCTTCGCCAAGTCGATGCCCGACTACATCATGCGCTGGCTCGGCAGCCGCTTCATCGAGGACACCGACGTGCTCGAGGACCTCGGCATCCTCACTCCGGAGGTGCGGGCCAAACGGGATGCCGAGACGGCCCAGCTCGGCCTCGGGATCGACACCAGCGGCGGCACCGCCGGCCCGGCCAACGGCGGCAACGGCCACTCCAAGCCCGTGCCGGCCGCGGCGGCCTTCACCGAAACCCCACCTGTGGTCCCCGCCAAGATGTCCGGCCTCGACCTCGGCCCCGCCTGCGAGCAGTGCGGAGGGATGATGCAGCGCACGGGCAGCTGCTCCACGTGCTCCAGCTGCGGCAACAACACCGGCTGCGGCTGAGCAGGGGGCCGGTGTCGCTTCGA
>DASUIY010000298.1:0-3155 GCA_036279555.1 Solirubrobacterales bacterium
CACGCTGCTGCGCACCAAGGGCATCGCCGCCTCGGGCTCTTAGCCGTGACCGAGCTCCTGGAGTTCCTCGTCGAGTCGCTTGTCGAGGATCCCTCGGCGGTAGTGGTCGAGGAGCTGGAAGAGGACGGCGACCTGGTCTACGAGATCACGGTGGCCGAGGACGACCTGGGGCGGGTCATAGGCAAGGGCGGCCGCGTCGCCAACGCGATCCGCACGATCGCGAAGGCCGCCGCGGTCCGGCTCGACCGGCGTGTCATAGTCGACATCCTGGACTGAGAGCGCCCGGGGGCGGTGCCCATGAAGCTCGACATCTTTTCTCTGTTTCCCGAGGCGTTCGACTGGTTTCGGTCGCAGCGGTCGGTTCAGAACGCGTTGAGCCTGGGGAGCGAGCTTCGCCTCTTTAACTACCGCGATACGACGCCGCTTGGGGCCGGGCAGGTCGACGATGCGCCGTACGGGGGTGGAGCTGGGATGGTCCTTCGCGTCGACGTCGTCGACGCGGCGCTGCAGGCGGCCTACCCGAACGGGGAGCGGCCGCGAGTGGTGCTGCTGACGCCGACCGGGCGGCTGCTCGACGACGAGCTGGCCGACGAGCTGACGCAGGAGCCGCACGTGGCGCTTCTGTGCGGGCGTTACGAGGGGTTCGACGAGCGGGTGCACGAGCATTTCGCTGACGACGAGGTCTCGATCGGGCGCTACGTGCTCGCCGGCGGCGAGCTGCCGGCGATGGTGCTCGCCGACGTGGTCATGCGCAAGCTTCCGGGTGCCCTCGGGCACGAGCGCAGCGCGGTCGAGGAGTCCTTCAGCCAGGTGCTGGAGGGCGCCCCCGAGTACCCGCACTACACGCGCCCGCCGGTCTACCGAGGCTGGGACGTGCCCGACGTGCTGCTCTCCGGCGACCACGAGCGAGTCCGGCTCTGGAGAGCGGAGCAGAGCAGGGCGCGGGCGGAGCAGCTCGAAAAAGGCCCCTGAGGGCCTAAGTAGCTACCATTCCGCCACCGCGCGGCGCCCGGCCCGGGCCCGGCGGTCTTTTTTCGCAATGAGCAGCGTCATACAAGACATCGAGCGCAGCCAACTGAGGAAGGGGCTCCCTTCCTTCGACCCTGGCGATCGCGTGCGCGTCCACTTCCAGGTCGTCGAGGGCAACCGCCGCCGCACCCAGGTCTTCGAGGGAATCGTCCTGCGGCGACAGGGCTCGGGGGTGCGCGAGACCTTCACCGTGCGCAAGCAGTCCTTCGGCGTCGGCGTCGAGCGGACCTTTCCGCTGCACTCGCCGAAGATCGAGAAACTCGAGATCGCCGCCCGAGGCGACGTGCGCCGGGCCAAGCTCTACTACCTGCGCGGCCGCATCGGCAAGGCTGCGCGGGTTGCCGAGCGGAGGTGGGGGATCGACGAGGAGTTGATCTCTACGCCGACCGCGGCGGAGCCCGAGGCGATCGACGCCGAGGGTGTAAGTCAGGCGGCTGAAGACGCGGAGGCGCAGGCAGAGGAGGCCCCGCAAGGCGAGGCGGATGAGGCCGCGGGTCCTGTCGCAGAGGACGGCGAGTCGTCCTCGCAAGCTGCGGGCGACTCCCCATCCTCTACGCCACCCGCGGCAGGGGCGGATGCACCTGACGGGGAAGCGCCATCGGCTGAGGCCGAGGTCGAGACGTCTGAGGCGCCCGCGGAGGCCGAGGCGAGCGAGGAGACCACCGCGGAGGGCTCCGAGGAGGAGAAGACTGAGTCCGAGACCGCTGAGGAGCCGGAGGAGAAGCCCGAGGCGGAGGCGGAGACTTCGGAGGCGCCCGAGGCGGAGGCTGAGCCGGAGGCGAGCAGTGAAGCTGAGCAGGGCACGGACGCTGAGGCGGCCGAGGCGGGGGAGACCGAGGACGACGCCGCGGCGGACGATGCCGGGAAAGAGGAGTCGGACGAGGAGTCCGGCGACTCCGGCGAGGGCTCGGCCTGACCCCGAGGTTCCCCAAGCCGAAGACCAAGGGCGGTGGGCTACTCGAGTTGGCCGTGATCGTCGCCTTGGCCCTTGCCCTGGCCTTCGCCATCCAGGCCTGGCTGATCAAGCCCTACCAGATCCCGTCGCAGTCGATGGAACCGACGCTCGACGTCGGGCAGCGAGTCCTCGTCAACCGGTTCCTCTACCGCTTCACCGACCCGGGGATCGGCGACATCGTCGTCTTCCACCCCCCGGCCGGAGTCGACAACGGCGCCCAGTGCGGCGTCCCCCACGGTCCGCGGGAAGCCTGTCCCCGTCCCACCATGGGCCGGTCGGACCAGAACTTCATCAAGCGGATCGTCGCCGGCCCCGGCGACACGCTCTTCGTCCGCAACGGGTACCCGGTCGTCAACGGCCGGGAAGAGAGCGAAACGTCATACACCAGGCCATGTGGCTCGGCCACAATCTGCAATTTGCCGAAAGCGATCACGATCCCACCCGACCATTACTTCATGATGGGCGACAACCGTGGCGAAAGCGACGACAGCCGCTACTGGGGCCCCATACCCCGCGACTGGATCATCGGCAAGGCCTTTGCCACCTACTGGCCTCCCGACCGCGTCGGCATCTTCTAAGCCGCCGGCCGGCGGCAGGGCCCACCAGCGCCGGCTGGCTCGGACGCGGAAGCTCTTCGCCTTCGACCGCGGCCTCGGCAGCCGCCTCGTGGCCGGCGCCGACGAGGCCGGGCGCGGGTGCCTCGCCGGCCCTCTGGTCGCCGCTGCCGTGCTGATCGACTACGAAGCGCTCTCCCACGCCGACCGCCGCGCCCTCGCCGGCCTGCACGACTCCAAGCAGATGAAGGCCGAGAAACGTGCGGAGCTGTTCCCCTGCGTCCTGCGCGCGGCAGAGCGGGTCAGCGTCGTGGTCCGCTGCGCGCGCGGGATCGACGACCGCGGCCTGCACGTGACCAACATCGAGGCCCTGGCCAGCGCCCTGGAGCGGTTGCGGCCTGGCGGCGAGGCGACCTGCCTGGTCGACGGCTTCTCCTTGCGCGGCTGCGCCGTGCCTCACCGCGCCGTGGTCGAAGGCGACGGCACCAGCGCCGCGATCGCCGCGGCCTCGGTGATCGCCAAGGTAACCCGCGACCGCTACATGCACGGCGCCGCCGCCGAGCACCCCGGGTGGGGCTTCGAGGAGCACGTCGGCTACTCGACTCCCGAGCACCGCG
>DASUIY010000299.1:0-7138 GCA_036279555.1 Solirubrobacterales bacterium
GATGGACGCGGGCAAGCTCGACCCCGCGCCGCTGGTCAGCAGCCACATGTCGCTCGACGACGCGAGCGAGGCCTACGCGATCTACGACAATCGCGAAGCGCTGAAGATCGTCTTGACGCCTTAGAAGGGGCTGGTGGATCCAGCGTCTGCGATCCGGCGAGCGCCGGACCAAGCGGGGCAAGAACGCAGGGAGGCCGAATAGCAGCGCTATTCGGCCGACCGAGGACGCCGCACCGCGCCGTGTCCGCCGCCGTCAGCCGCGCCGCGGTGCCAATCGACGGGGCCGGCCCGCAGCACGTGCGAGCCCAGCGGACGGCCGAGTGTCTCCTGCGCGGCGCGAGACGCTTCGACGAGCGCCGGCAGGTCGATCCCGGTCTCGACCCCCATCTCGTGCAGCATCGAGACCACGTCCTCGGTGGCGACGTTGCCGGTGGCCCCAGGGGGCACCGGGCAGCCGCCCAGCTCGCCGAAGCTCGACTCGAAGGATTCGACGCCCTGCTCCAGCGCAGCCAGCACGTTGGCGAGTCCCTGGCCGCGGGTGTTGTGGAAGTGGGCGGTCAGCTCGACCCCGCCGAGGCGCTCGCGCGCCGCCGCGAAGAACTCGCGAACCTGGCGCGGGTTGGCCATCCCGGTCGTGTCGCCGAAGCCGACCTCGGCGCAGCCCGCGGCCGCGAGGCGCTCCGCGATCCCGAGCACGCGGTCCATGGGGACCTCTCCCTCGTACGGGCAGCCGAAGGAGGTCGCGATCACGCCCTCGCGGCGGAGCCCCGCCTCGCCGGCGGCAGCGAGCGTCTGCTCCAGGCCCTCGAGCGACTCCTCGATCGAGCGGTTTACGTTCTCGAGGTTGTGCGTCTCCGAGGCGGAGAGGAAGACGCTGATCTCGTCGAAGCGGTCGCGCAGCCCCAGCGCCCGCTCCAGCCCCCGTCGATTCGGGATCAGCACCGAGAAGGCAACGCCGTCGCGGCGCTGGATGCCGGTCAGCACCTCCTCCGCATCGGAGAGCTGCGGGATCACGTCCGGCCGCACGAACGAGGTCACCTCGAGTCGCTTCAGCCCCGTCCCCGAGAGCATGTCGACGAGCCGGATCTTCTCCGCCGTCGGAATGGTCTCCGGCTCGTTCTGGAAACCGTCGCGAGGCCCGACCTCGCGGATGCGGACGTTGCCCGGCAGCCGATTCATCGAGACGAGGCTACGCGGTAGACGGGCCGGACTGCCCGACCACGCGCCGCTCGTGGGTGCCGACGCCGATCGTGCGCTCGCCTTCGGTCACCTCGACGTCGAAGCGGAGCTTGCGGCCTTCGACTACCTCGCGCAGCGTGGCGCGCGTGCGGCAGGTCGCGCCCTCCGCGGCCGCCGCCACGTGCTTGACGCAGACCTCGAAGCCCACCGTCGCCTTTCCCTCGGGCAGGTGCTCGTAGGCGAGCATCTGAGCGCTGCCCTCCATCATCCCGATCATGCCCGGCGTCGAGAGCACGCCGATGCCGATCGTGCCGCCGACGTCCGTCACCAGGGGCGGCGCGACGGTGAACTCGTCGCTGCGCTCGATCCCCGGAACCAGGCCCTCCGGCTCGCCCATCAGACCATGCCCAGGCCGCCGCTCACGCCCAGGGTCTCGCCGGTGACGTAGGTGGCGTCGTCGGAGACGAGGAAGGCGGCCGCCGCGGCGACCTCCTCGGGCTGGCCGAGGCGGCCCATCTGGGTCGAGGACCTCATCGTCTCGATCACTTTCTCGCCGATCTCGCCGAACTCCTTGGCTCCCATCAGCAGCGGGGTCTCGATCGGGCCGGGGGCGATCGAGTTGGCGGTGACGCCGTAGCGGGCGTTCTCGCGCGCGATCGCCTTCATGAAGGCGACGACGCCCCCCTTCGTCGCCGAGTAGACGGCCGAGCCCTTGGAGCCGACCCGCCCCGCCTCCGAGGAGATGCTGAGGATGCGGCCGTACTTCGCCTCCTGCATGCCGGGCAGGGCGGCGTGCGTGCAGTTGAAGACGCCGACGAGGTTGATCCCGATCAGCCGCTGCCACTGCTCAGGCGCCGTGTAGGTGAAGAAGCCGAACTCGTCGGTGCCGGCGTTGTTGACGAGGATGTCGAGCGTGCCGGTCGCCTCGACCGCGGCGCGGGCGGACTCCAGGTCGGTCACGTCGAGTTCGAGCGCGTGACCGTTGACGTCGGCGGCGACGCGCTCGGCGCCCTCCACGTCGACATCGCCGACCCAGACCTCGGCGCCCTCTGCGGACAAGCGCGCGGCGATCGCGGCGCCTATCCCGCTCGCCCCGCCGGTGACCAGCGCCTTTCGTCCCTCCAGCCGCATCGGGCGGGAGCATAAGGGCCTGTTCCGTCGGGGGGCGTGCCCCTGGGACGGCTCAGGACCAAGCGGGGCGGTTGCGGCGCGGATCCCGCATGGCGGCGCCATGTGGGATTTGCGACGGGGCCGAATCCGCGCCGCGTCCTGGGCCGTATCCAGGGGTGCGATCCCCTGGCGGAGCAGGCCCTAAACTCACGCGCTCGTGGCGGACCTCCCCACCATCCCGATCGTCGGCGGCACCGGTGCGCTCGGCGCCGGCCTCGCCCTGCGCTGGGCCCGGGCGGGGGCGCCGATCGCGATCGGCTCGCGGTCGGCCGAGCGCGCCGAGGAAGCGGCGGCGAAGCTGCGCGAGAAGGTGCCTGGTGCCGAGGTCGAGGGCCTGCTCAACGAGGAGGCCGCGAGCCGCGCCGAGATCGTCTTCCTCACCGTCCCCTTCCGCGCTCAGTCGGAGAACCTCAACAACCTGCGCGAGGCGCTGCGGCCGGGGCAGATCCTGGTCGACTGCACGGTCCCGCTCGCCGCCGCGGTCAGCGGCAAGGCGACGCGCTCGCTCGGCGTCTGGCAGGGAAGCGCCGCCCAGCAGGCGCAGGAGATGGTCCCCGACGGCGTCACCGTCGTCGCCGCCCTGCACACGATCGGCGCCCCGACGCTCGCCGACGCCGACGCCGAGCTCGGCGAGGACGTCCTGATCTGCGGCGACCGCAAGGCCGACAAGGCGCGGGTCGCGCGCCTGATCGAGCTGATCCCGGGGCTGCGCGCCGTCAACGCCGGGCCACTGGAGATGGCGCGGATCGTCGAGCAGCTGACCCCGCTCTTGATCTCGGTCAACGTCCGCTACAAGGCCCATGCGGGGATCCAGCTGACCGGCCTCCCCGACGGCGACCACTGGGAGTAGGCCCGGCCATGCGGGTCGCGCTGCTGGCGGGCGGCACCGGAGGCGCCAAGCTCGCCGCCGGGATGCAGGAGGAGATCGGCTCCGACCTTGCGGTGATCGCCAACACCGCCGACGACATCGAGACGCTCGGCGTCCACGTCTCTCCCGACCCCGACCTCGTCACCTACTGGCTCAGCGGCGAGATCGACGAGGAGCGCGGCTGGGGGCTGCGCGACGACACCTTCACCGTCTTCGACCGGCTGACGAAGATCGGGGCGCCCAGCTGGTTCGGCCTATCCGACCGCGACCTCGCCGCCTGCCTCTACCGCCGCCAGTTCGTCGAGGAGGGCGGTCGCCTCGCCGACGCGCAGGCGCAGATCGCCCGCGCGCTCGGGGTCGAGGCGCGGGTGCTGCCGATGTGCGAGGCGCCGGTGCGGACCAAGGTGCTGACCGCCGCCGGCAACCGCGCCCTGCAGGAGTACCTGATCGTCGACCGCGGCGAGCCGGAGGTGTTGGGGGTCGAGCTGAAGGGAATCGAGGCGGCCGAGCCGAGCGCCGAGGTGCTGGAGGCGCTGCGCTGGGCCGAGGCGATCGTGATCGGCCCCTCCAACCCGGTGATCAGCATCGGCCCGATCCTCGCGATCCCGGGGATGACCGAGGCGATCGCCGCCTCCAGCGCCCCGGTCGTCGCGGTAAGCCCCTTCGTCGCCGGCCAGGTGGTCAAGGGGCCGACGGAGCGCTTCATGCAGGCACTCGGCCGGCCGTCGACCGCGGCGGGCGTCGCCTCCCTCTACGCCGGGCTGGTCGACGCGATGGTCGTCGACGACGGCGACCCGGACCCGCCTCCGGAAGAGATCCCCACGCTCGCGGCACCTACCTTGATGGAGGGCGCGGCGGGACGGGCGCGGCTGGCGCGCATCGTCCTCGACTACGCAAGTAGCCTCACCGAAGGTGACTGAACCCCTCTGCGCAGCTTGAAGACGATCGCCGTCCTGCCGGTCAAGCGCTTCGGCGCCGCCAAGCAGCGGCTCGCCCCCGGCATGGGTGCGACGCATCGCGCCGAGCTGGCGGCCGCCATGCTGGAGGACGTGCTGGAGGCGATCGGCGCGGCACGATCGATCGAGCGCACGGTGGTGGTCACCAGCGAGCCCCACGCAATCGAGGTGGCAGGCAAGAGGGGCAGCGAGCTGGTTGCCGACCCGGACGAGGGCGGCCACTCGGGCGCGGCCCTCGCCGGGGTCGCGCGCGCCCGCGAGCTCGGCGCCGAGTGCGTCGTCCTGCTCCCCATCGACTGCCCGCTGCTCGACCCGCGCGAGCTCGAACGCCTGCTGACCGGGATGCCGGAGCGCTACGTCGCGATCGTCCCCGACCGGCACGGGACCGGCACCAACGCGCTCGCGCTCGCCCCGCCGAACGCGATCGCACCCTCCTTTGGAGAGGGAAGCTGCCCTCGCCACGTCGCCGCCGCTCGCGCCGCCGGCATCCCCTTCGGCGTCGAGGAGATCCCCTCCCTGGCGCTCGACCTCGACACACCGGCCGACATCGTCGCCCTGACCATGGAGCTGGAGCGAGATCGCCGGCGGGCCAAACGGACGGCGAAGGTGCTCGGCATATGAGCGACGCGGCGAGGGAGCTGCGCGTCCTCCCGGTCTGCGGCTTGCCGGAGATCGAGGGCGACGCAAACCTGGGAGAGCTGATCGCTGCACACGCTGAGCTGGCAGACGGAGACGTCCTCGTCGTCTCGCAGAAGATCGTCTCCAAGGCCGAGGGCAGGATTCGCAAGCTCTCCTCGGTGCACCCCGGCCAAGAGGCCCGCCACCTCGCTGCCCAGCTGGACAAGGACCCGGCCCTGGTCGAGCTGATCCTCGGGGAGAGTCGCGAGGTCCTGCGCGCCGAGCGCGGCGTCCTGATCACCGAAACCCACCACGGCTTCGTCTGCGCCAACGCAGGCATCGACAGCTCCAACATGCCCGACGACGACACGGTCTGCCTGCTGCCCGAGAACCCGGATGCCTCGGCCCGCCTTCTCAGAAACGAGATCACGTCCGCCGCTGCCGAGGAGTCGGGGGTGGGACTCGCCGGACACTCAGCGCGAAGCGCGTCCGCCGAGTCTCACCCCCGACTCCTTCCCCGCATCGGTGTAGTGGTGAGTGACAGCTTCGGGAGGGCTTGGCGCTTGGGCCAGACCGAGGTGGCAATTGGCTGCGCGGGCCTGCAGCCCCTAGACGACTGGCGCGGCCGGGAAGACGCTCAGGGTCAAGAGCTGGAAGCAACCGTGATCGCCATTGCCGATGAGGCCGCGGCAGCGGCTGATTTGGTTCGCAGCAAGGACAGCCGCATCCCGGCCGTGATCGTCCGCGGCCTCGACCGCTATGTCACACCGGATGACGGCCCGGGAGCCGCGGCCCTCTGCCGCCCGCGTAACGACGATCTCTTCCGCTAGATCTTCAGCACGGCCGCGCCGCGGAGGCTGCCGTCGCGGATCGCATCGAGCGCCTCGTTCGCTTGCTCGAGCGGGAACACCTCCACCTCGGTCCGCACCGGCACCTGCGGCGCCAGGGCCAGGAACTCCTCGCCGTCCCGCCGGGTCAGGTTGGCGACCGAGCCGAGCACCCGCTCGCCCCACAGCTCGGCGTAGGGGAAGCCCGGGATGTCGCTCATGTGGATGCCGGCGCTGAGGATCCGGGCCCCCTTGGCGCTGTGCTGAAGAGCGGTGGTCATCAGCGATCCGACCGGGGCGAAGACGATCGCCCCGTCGAGCTCTTCCGGCGGCGAATCCTCCGACGAACCCGCCCACTCCGCGCCGAGCTCGCGCGCGAACGCCTGGCCCTCCTCGTCGCCGGGACGGGTGAAGGCGAACACCCGTCGCCCTTGGTGCACCGCCACCTGGCAGAGGATGTGGGCCGAGGCGCCGAAGCCGTAGAAGCCGACTCTCTCGGCGTCGCCAACCAGGCGCAGCGCCCGGTAGCCGATCAACCCGGCGCAGAGCAGCGGTGCCGCCTGATCGTCCGGGTACCCCGCGGGGACCGGGAAGCAGAAGCGCTCGTCGGCGACCGCCAGCTCGGCATAACCCCCGTCGAGGTCGTAGCCGGTGAAGCGGGCGCGGTCGCAGAGGTTCTCGCGCCCGCCGGTGCAGTAGCGGCACTCGCCGCAGGCCCAGCCCAGCCAGGGCACCCCGACCCGCTCCCCGGCCGCGAACCGCCCCGCCCCCTCCCCCGCCCTGGCCACCGTGCCGACGATCTGGTGGCCGGGGACGAGCGGCAGCTTCGGCTGTTCGAGGTCGCCGTCGGCGATGTGCAGGTCGGTGCGGCAGACACCACAGGCGGTTACGGAGATCAGCACCTGGCCGGGACCGGCCGAGGGCTCGGGCAGCTCAGCCAGCCGAAGCGGCTCCCGCTGCCTCTCGATGATCATCGCCCGCATACGTCTCGATGATCTCGTACAGCGTCGTCCGCTGCGCCGGTTCGCGCCCCGCGGCGCGGGCGGCGCCGATCAGCTGCTCGGGGTCCAGCCGAACGCCGTGCTGGGAGCCCGCCATGCGGGAGATGTTCTCCTCCATCAGCGTGCCGCCGAGGTCGTTGACGCCCCAGCGCAGCGCCTCGGTGGCGGCCCCGAGGCCCATCTTCACCCAGCTTGCCTGCAGGTTCGGGATCGTCTTGCCCAGCGCCAGGCGGAATGCCGCGGTGTGCTTGAGGTTCTCGGGAGCGGAGATCTCCTCGATCCCGTGGGTGCGGCCGAGCATCGTGTTGAAGGGGATGAAGCTGAGCGGGACGAACTCGGTGATGCCTCCGGTCCGCTCCTGGACGGCCCGGATCACGCGCATGTGCTCGGCCAGCTCGCGGGGCGTCTCGATGTGACCGAACATCACGGTCGAGGTCGAGCGCAGCCCGGCACGGTGGGAGGCCTCGATGATCTCTACCCAGCGCGCCGCCGGCAGCTTGTTCGGCGAGATCCGGTTGC
>DASUIY010000300.1:0-7433 GCA_036279555.1 Solirubrobacterales bacterium
AATACACTCCACTCGACACCAAGTTCAACGAGAGGGAGCGCCGGAGCCCTCTCACGAAACACTCAAGCGCCGCTCCTTCTCAGTAAATGCAGGTGTGCGGGGAGGCGTGGCGGCCTCTCCCGAAACACTCAAGCCCGGCTCCTACAAGCTCCGGCGAGAGGGAGCGCCTGAGCCATCTCTCGAAACACTCACGCGCCGCTCCCGCGGCGCGTTTCGAGAGAGGGCTCAGGCGCTCCCGACTCCTCAAAATGCTTGCTCAGCATCGTCACCTGCCCCTGGTAGTTGGACCCGAGGCCGGACCCATACAGACGCTCGGCCGGGACGCTGGTCCGCTCCAGCGCCAGCTTGCAGACCGGCTGGCGGTGCTCGACCATGAAGGAGACGTCGCGGGCCCGCACCTCCAGCGCGGCGCGGCTGCCGTGGCGGTCGCCGGCCGGGTCGTAGCCGAAGCCCGGGTCGAAGAAGCCGGCGTAGTGGGTGCGCAGCTCGCCGGCGGTCGGGTCGTAGGCCATCATCTCGGCGGCGATCTGGGGCGGGATGCAGACACCCTCGGCCGAGAGCAGCAGGTAGAAGATCTCCGGCTCGAGCACGATCTTGCTGCCCGCCTCGGGGAAGACCGGGTCCCAGAAGTCGGTCCAGCGGTAGGCGCGGATCCGCGAAAGGTCGATCGGCAGGCTGTTCTTCTTCGCCCGGTAGCCGACGATCCTGTCGCTCGGCCCGGAGAGGTCGACGCTGAGGAAGAGCCCGTCGGCGAGCGCCAGCTCGGACTCGCGCAGCGCGTGGGAGTCGAGGTAGAGCAGCGGGAACTCCTCCTGCAGGGAGCGGATCTCCTCGTCGCCCAGCCGCACCTCGCCGCGCGCCAGCCGCAGCTGGTTGAGCGAGAGCCCCGTCTTGACCTGGATCGCGAAGGAGCGGGGGACGACCTCGAGGTAGAGCTTGCCGCGGTAGCCGGCGCGGACCTCGTCGAAGCGGTGGTGGCGGTCGGTCAGCACGCGGGTGAAGACGTCGAGGCGCCCGGTCGAGCTCTTCGGGTTGGCCTTCGCCCGCACGTCGGATGGCAGCGCCAGCTCCTCGATCAGGGGCACGAGGTAGGGGCGGTCGCGCTCGAGCACGGCGCCGTCGCGCAGGTCGATCTTCTGAAAGGCGAGCCCCTCGATCTTCTCCTCGACGGTCGAGTCGACGTCGGGGAGAAAGGAGCAGCGCAGAGCCCAGGCGTGATCTCCGAGGCGCAGGTCGATGCTGGCCGGCTGGATCGCCTCGGGCCTGATCCGGTAGTCACCGGAGCTGACCCAGTCGGCCTCGATCGCCCGGCTCAGGGCCTGCGAGGGAAACACGCCCGGCGCGGCGTCCGCGGCTCCGCCGCCTACCGCGCCCGCCACCGCTGATGCCGCGTCGCTCACCGTTCCGAGATTATGCGGCGGGCCTCGGCCGTGCCGAGGTAGGGGGTGAGGGCGAATTCCGCAATCTCCGGCAGGAAGTCGCCGAGCCGCTCGACGTCGCCGCTGAGGACACGGCGCGAGAGCAGCGAGGCGATGCCGCCGACGACGGCCTCGTCCGTCGCCTCGGGCGGGACGGCGCCGGCGGGAGCGGGCGCGCCCTCGCGAAGGTGGGGGACATAGCCGAGCAGCGCGTCCTGGTAGCGGTCGTAGACCCCCTTGCCGACGCGCAACCCCTCGACCAGCACCAGCCGCGCCTGCGCGGGCTCCTGCGCGAGGTAGCCGAGCAGCGCGGCGAGGCCGGTGAGCACGCGCGTCGCCCAGTCGCCCCCCGCCCCGCAGGCCGCGGCAACCCGTGCGTAGATCGCCCGCACGGCGTCGTCATAGGCGACGAGGAAGCAGTCGTCCTTGCTCTCGAACTGTTTGTAGAAGTCGCCCTTGGAGACGCCGGCGCGCTTGCTCACCATCGAGATCGTCGTCTCGTCGAAGCCCCGCTCGTAGAGGCAGGCGGCCAGTGCGCCGATCAGCCGTTCGCGCTGGTTCTGCGCTACGTACTCGGGCGATAGCCCATGCCGGCCGCGGGGAAGTCGTTCGACTCTCACTGCGCGCTGAAGTCTGCCAGCGCGCGGGACGGCGTGCTGGGCGCTACTTAACCGCCCCAGCCCCGAGGTGAGGAGCGGCCATGAACTCCGTGAGCTCCGGCAGGAGGTCGGGCACCTGCTCGGTCTCGTTGCGGCGGATCTTCTGGTAGACGATCCAGGCGACCCCTCCGACCAGCGTCTCGTCGATCGTCTCGGGCAGGCGGTCGTCGCGGGGGACGGTCCGTTCGGTCATCCCGACGAAGCGCTTGACCGCCTCCTCGTAGCGCCTGCTCGCGGCGGGGGTGGCGGAGAGCGCCTCGATCATGCACATCCGGGCCAGCGCCGGCTGCTCGGCGACGTAGCCGAGAAAGGCCGCGAGGCCGGCCTCCAGCCGCTCGTCCCAGCCGCCCTCCACCCCGGCGCAGGCCTCGTCGATGCGCCGCACGGTCTCCTCGACCGCGGCGTCGAAGGCCGCGAGGAAGACCTCCTCCTTGCCCTCGAAGTTGTCGTACAGAGTTTTGCGCGCGACGCCCGCGCTGCGCACTATGTCGCCGATCTTGGTCGCGTCGTAGCCTTTTCCCGCGGTCAGCTCGGCGATCGCGTCCATAATCCGGCGTCGCTTGTGGCCGGCGATGAACTCCCGTGAGATCTCGGGGCGAGTGGACTGGGCGCGGGCCTGTGTGGACACCGGCCAAGGATACCCGCGAGACGGCGAATGGACTTGCATGGCATCGACTCCTGTGGTACTTTGCGGCCGCCATTTGAGTTCCTAAAAGAAACGGTCAGGTTCCTCGATGCCCCCCAGCCGGGTCCAGCTCAGCCAGGAGATGCTCCTCACCGCGATCGGCGATCGCTGGAGCCCGGGCGAGGTGAGCACCGCGGCAGAGCTTCTCGCCGGCGGCGACGGCCAGTTCCCCTCCGGCATCCGCTCGCTTCCGCCTGACCTGGTCAGCGCGATCCAGCGCGAGCGGCTCCTGGCCGCGGCGCTGCGGGCGACGGCGGAGCTCGGCTACCGGGAGATGAGCGTTCAGGACGTGCTGGACCGTTCGGGCGTCTCGCGGCCGACGTTCTACGAACACTTCGAGAACAAGGAAGCCTGCTTCCTCGCCACCCTCGATGCAGCCGGGGGGCGGCTGCGCACCCGGATCGGCGCCGCGACCGGCTCCGCCGACGGCAGCTGGCGAGATCGCCTGCGGGTGGGGCTGGAGGAGCTGCTGCGTTTCGCCGCGGACGAGCCGGATGCGGCCGCGACCCTCGTGGTCGAGGCCCGCGCGGCCTGTCCGGCCGCCCTCTTGCGCCGCGACGAGCTGCTCGACCATTTCGCCTCGTGCCTCGACGAGCAGATACGCGCCGACCCTCCCCAGGGCTCCCCGCCGTCGGCGATCGCGTCCGCCGGAGTCGTCGGCGGAATCGAGGCGCTGCTCTACTCGAGGCTCAACCGGGAAGAGGTCGAGAACCTGGAGGAGCTGCTCCCCGCGCTGATGTACTTCGCGGTCCTTCCCTTCGAAGGCCCTCAGGTCGCCTCCGAAGAGCTGGCCGTGCCGGTCGGCTGAGCCGATCCGGCAAACGAAGGGCATACGAGCCGGAGCGGCGTCAGCTGCGGCTGGTCGCGGTCCACTCGGCCCAGCGCCTGGCCTCCTCGTGGCCGAGATAGGGAAGGAGGGTGAACTCGACCAGCTCGGGGACAGCCTGGAGCAGCTCGGCCAGGGTGTCCGAGCGCAGGTGGTGGGCGATCGTCGTGGCGAGGCCGCCGACCAGGGCCATCTCGGTGCTCACCGGGCGGCGCCGGTCCTCGGGCGTCACGGATCGCAGCAGCTCCGCGAAGTGCTCCACCGTGCGCACGTACCGCCTGCCCCCGTCCGGCCTCTGGATCAGAGCCTCGATCGTCAGCAGGCGAATCTCCGAGGGCTCCGACACCGCGAAGTCGACCGTCGCGGCGACCGACTTCGCGACTTTGGCCGGCCACTCGTCCTCCGGGCGACAGACCTCGAGGACGGCGACCTGAAGGCGACCGACCGCTCCCGAGAACTCTGCTGGAAATTCGTCCGAGGAATTCATAAACGCAAACGTATATAAGTTTGCGTGCACTATATACATTCGGTTTTTTAACGTGCGCAGGACGACGCACGGGGGCACGAAACTCGCGTGTCCCGGCGGGCTACCGGCGCCGGGTGCGCTTGCGTTTCTGGGCGGGCCGCTTGCGCCCGGCCATGCGCAGGGTGCGCTCGCTGGCTTTCTCGACCGCCTCTCCCATCGCCAGCTGGAAGACCGAGAGCAGCGCGTCGGAGGCGAGCGGGCGCATGCGGTCGAGAGCTTCGCGCACCTTGGGCCAGTCGCCCTCGGGCCGGCCGGCGCGCTCGAACGGCTCCCAGACCTCCTTGACGAAGAGGTCGACGAAGGTGCGGGCGACGCCGTCGGCGTGGCGGCGCAGCTTCTCCGCCGTCGCCAGCGCCCCCTCGGGCCCGACGCCGAGCTCGGCCAGGGCCGTCGCGGCGCGCTGCAGGCGCGGGCTGATCACCTCGACCCGCCCGTCCGGGAGGGCGCGCACGATGCCGAGCTTTTCCGCGCGCCGCATCAGGTCCGGGTCGGGCTGTTCGCCGGTCGCCCCCCAGACCTCCGCCAGCTCCCCGGCCTCGACGATCTCGGGCGCCTCGTCCTCGAAGGGAGCGCGCAGGGCGCGGGTGAAGTCGAAGATCTCGGTCGCGGCGCCGTCCCCGGTTTCGAGCACCCGCCGGATCGCCTCCAGGTTGAGCCCGTCCGCCTGCATTTCGCGCGTCAGCGCGATCCGCGCCACGTGCTCGTCGTTGTAGTAGCCGGTGCGCCCGCGAACCACCGGCGGCGGCAGCAGCCCGCGCGTCTGGTGGGCGCGGATGTTGCGAACGGTCATTCCCGTCCGCTCCGCGAGCTCGCGGATCGTCATCTCGCCCTTAGGGCCCTTGGCGGGTTTGCTCATCCCCGCATCGTAAGCGCGAGCCGCTGACCGTTCATCTTCTCGGCCGCGCTTGAACAGAGGAACCCGATCGCCTCGGCGATGTGCTCGGCGGGCGTGAAGGTTGGGAAATCCTCCTCCGGGCTCTCCTCCCGCATCCGCGGCGTGAGGATCGCGTCGACGACGATCACGTTGGCGGTCGCGGTGGTGCCTTCGAAGCCGTCGGCCAGGGCCAGGGCCCAGGCCTCGGCGGCGGCCTTCGAGGCCGCGTAGGCGGCGTTCGCGTTGGAAGGCTCCTGGGCCTGCTTGGAGGAGACGAGGACGAAGCGGCCGTGCTCGCTGGCGAGAAGCGCGTCGTGGAAGGCGCGCGTCGTGTGCTGCACGGTGCGGATCAGCAGGTCGTGCAGCAGCTCCCAGTCGGCGAGCGGCGCTTCGTGAAGCGGCTGCCCCCCGCGCCAGCCCCCGACCAGGTGCGCAAGGGCGTCGACCCGGCCGAAGCGCTCCACGAGCGCCGCGCACCACTCCCGGGTCGCCCCCTCGTCGAGCAGGTCGACGGCACGTCCGTCCCAGCGGTCATCCGGCAGGCCGAGCTGCGAGCCGACCTCGTCAACCCGGTCCCGCGAAACGTCGGTGCCGGCGATCGTCGCCCCCGCCGCGGCAAGCCGCTCCGCCACCGTCGGCCCGAGGCCACCGGCGACCCCGGCGATCGCGACCACACGGCCCTCGAGGCTGCTCATATGGGGGAGGCAGGATTCGAACCTGCGTAGGCAGAGCCAATGCGTTTACAGCGCATCTCCTTTAACCACTCGGACACTCCCCCGGGGCTATGGGGAGCCGATTCTAGGGGACAGGCACGGTCCCGGCTACGAAACTCCGAGGCGCTGCATCATCCGCTCGTTGAACGCGGTCAGCGCCGACATCGGGCGCATGAAGACCGTGAGCACGGCCACGCGGCCCTGTTCGTCAAGCTCGAGGAAGTCGATGCCCTCCAGATCGCGGTCGCCGACGCGGGCCTTGAAGCGGAGCGCGACGGTGTCGCCCTCGTGCAGCTCGTCGACGTAGGTCAGGTCCTCGAGCGTCGCCGCGACGTGGGCGAGGATGTGGCCGACCGCCTCGCGGCCCTCGAAGCCGCGGAAGAGGATCGGGCTGTGCAGCTCGACGTCCTCGCGCAGGGTCTCGGTCATCAGCTCGACGTCCTTGGCTTCGGCGGCGCGGCGGAAGGGATGTGGCTCGGGCATCGCCTCACTCTACGGCGTGAGGCGATGCGTGGCGACTTATCCGTCGGTATACGACGTATAAGTCGCCACGCCTCTGGGATACTGCCGCCGTGCCCAGCGACCACACGATCGCGCGCATCTCCAATGCCCTCGGCGCTACCGGGCTGCGCTGGACGGGCAAGCTGAACGTGCCGCTCTACCGGCTGAGCGGCGGGCGCGTCGGCGGCAGGGTCGGGCGGGCGCCGGTCTTGCTGCTGACCACCACCGGCCGCAAGTCCGGAGAGAAGCGCACCGCGCCGGTCGTATACCTGGCCGACGGCGAGAACGCCGTCGTCATCAACACCAACGCCGGCAACGCCAAGGTCCCCGCCTGGTCGCTCAACCTGGCGGCCAACCCTGAGGCCGAAGTCGAGCGCGGCCGCAGGCGCTATCCGGTCCGCGCGCGCATAGCCGAGGGCGAGGAGCGGGAGCGGCTCTGGCGTGAGCACAACGAGCAGTACGCCGGCTTCGACGACTACGAGGAGAAGCTCGACCGGACGCCCTCGGTGATCGTGCTGGAACCCCGCGAGCCCTGACGCGCCAAGCGGCCGTCAGGCCAGGACGCAGGGAGCGAAATGCTCTGCACATGAGCGACTGAGGACGCCGCCTGACAGCCGCTTGGCGCGTCAGCCGGCGTCGCGCAGCATCTGCGCCTCAGGCAGGCCGCGCAGCTTTTTCAGCGTGTTGGTCTCGATCTGGCGGATCCGCTCGCGGGTCACGCCGAAGGTGCGTCCCACCTCCTCGAGGGTCAGCGGTTCCAGGCCCGAGAGGCCGTAGCGCAGCTCGATCACCTGGCGCTCGCGCTCGGGAAGCGCGTCGAGCGCCTTGCGCACGCCTTCGCGCTGCAGCTGCTCGCTCGCTTCCTCGAAGGGCTCGGCGACTTCTTCGTCGGCGACGAAGTCGCCGAGCTCCGATTCGTCCTCGTCGCCGACCGGTTTCTCCAGCGAGACCGGCTGCTGGGCGACGCGGAGGATGTCGCGGACGTCGCTGACCGGCCAGCGCAGCTCCTCGGCGATCTCCGCCGGCTCGGGCTCGCGCCCCAGCTTCTGGACCAGCTGGCGTTCGACGTGGGCCACGCGGTTCAGCTTCTCGACCATGTGCACGGGGATGCGGATCGTCCGCGCCTTGTCGGCGATCGCCCGCGTCACCGCCTGGCGGATCCACCAGGTCGCGTAGGTGGAGAACTTGTAGCCGCGGCGGTAGTCGAACTTCTCGACCGCGCGGATCAGCC
>DASUIY010000301.1:0-2223 GCA_036279555.1 Solirubrobacterales bacterium
GCTTGTTTGATGCTGCGCATGAACTTTCCGTTGGTCAGCTCTACTTTCGCCCGGGCTGCGGCGAATGCTGCTTCGGCTTCGGTCGCCGGTCCCTGTGCGGCGATGCACTCCGCGCTGCCTGCCGGAGAGGCGGTAGTGCTCGCAGTCCACGTCAACGTCCCCGTGTCACATTCGGTGTCGGAGAAGGTCCCCTGCGCAAGCTGGATGCCGGGGAAGGAGCCGGAATAGGCGAATTCCAAGAGACTGCTGCTGAAGCTAAAGGCGTTATTGACGACTGACGCCCCGGCCCCGTGTTCGATGAATTCCACAGCGCAAAATTCGGTTTCGTAGTCCTCGACGCGAAAGTTCCGAATCGAGTTGCCGTCGAGCGACACCTTGAAGCTGACGGTGCCGCCACCGCTGTGGGTGCCGGTGTATGTCGCACCGGGAATATGGAACGCCGAGGCGGTCGACACACCACCTGCAAGCATCAAAAGGGTCGCGATGACGACAACTGCGGTAAACGATCTATACGTGTGGCTCACGCTCTCGGCTCCCTATTCTTCTCGGCGGACAAAGAATTTCGGCGAGCCTATCAAGAACCTGTGTCTTACCGATTTAGGCATTGTTACGCGCAATACCTTGAGCCTGCGTCGACAGATGTACTCCAGGGCCCAGTGCCGGGTCCCAAGCCGAGCGGCCCTGTCGCCTCGATCCGCGCTGAGGCGAGGCTGCCCAGCGGATTGCAGCTCGCCGCCCCGCACTCGGCTACCGTGTTCGCATGGCTTCGAGTGAGCTGATTGAGCGGGCCGGAAAGGCCCTGGCCGAAGCCGCCGGGAGGACTCCAAGGTGATGCCGACGATCTTCCCAACCTGAGCCCTTGGGCCCGCGGACTGCGCTTTCAGCTAACTGCCCGCCGCGCCCTGCTCGAACAGCGCCACCAGCCTCGCCCGGCAGAACTCCCACTGCTTGCTGTTGCGGTCGTCGCCGGGGTGGAGGGTGTCGAGCAGGGCGAGGCCGCGGGCGGTGGCGGCTGCCATCTCGACCAGGCGCTCGAAGTCGGGGCGGCCGGCCTGGTCGGGGAAGAGGCGGCGGGCCAGCTCCAGGGTCTGGCGGTCGAGCTCGCGTTCGACGCTGACCAGGGCTGCGCGCAGCTCCTCGTCTGTGCGCGCGTCGGTCCAGAGGTCGAGCGCGGCCTGGTAGAGCGGGCTGGCGTAGTTGGACCAGATGAAGTCGAGGCCGGCGGCGACGCGCTCACGGCCGGTGGGGAGGGCATCGGCGGCGGCGAGCTGCTCGGCCGAGCGTCGCCGCGCCAGGCGCTCGATCGCGGCGGCGACCAGGGCCTGCCGCGTCTGGAAGTGGTGCAGGTGAGCACCGCGGGAGAGGCCGGCGCGCTCGGCGACCTTGGTCGTCGTCAGGTTCGCGTAGCCGTCCTCGACCAGGCACTCGATCGTCGCGTCGAGCAGGGCTTCGCGGGTGGCGGAGCTGCGCTCGGCCTGGCTGCGGCGGGCGGGAGTCTCAGCGGTCGGCACGGGGTCAATCCTAGTAAAGTTTGCGTTCACGACTGAATGTATGCTGCCATGCCGCAGCCGAACCGAACAGACTTCGAACCAAGAGGAGCTTGAGATGGCAGCCACCGACGCGTTGGTCTTCGACGCGATACGCACACCGCGAGGCAAGGGCAAGGTCAACGGGTCCCTGCACAGCACCAAGCCGGTCGACCTCGTCGTCGGCCTGATGCACGAGATGCTGGTCCGCAACGAGAAGCTCGACCCCAACCGTGTCGACGACGTCGTCCTCGGCTGCGTCTCGCCGGTCGGCGACCAGGGCGCCGACATCGCCAAGACGGCGGCGATCAAGGCGGGCCTGCCCGACACCGTCGCCGGCGTCCAGCTCAACCGCTTCTGCGCCTCGGGCCTGGAGGCGGTCAACATCGCCGCGCAGAAGGTCGCCTCCGGCTGGGAGGACCTGGTCTTCGCCGGTGGCGTCGAGTCGATGTCGCGGGTGCCGATGGGCTCCGACGGTGGCGCCTGGGCCAGCGACCCCGAGACCAACTACCGCATCGGCTTCGTCCCGCAGGGCATCGGCGCCGACTTGATCGCCACGATCGAAGGCTTCTCCCGCGAGGACGTCGACGCCTACGCGGCGCGCTCGCAGGAGCGGGCGGCGGCCGCTCGGGCCGAGGGCCGCTTCGCGCGCTCGCTGGTCCCGGTTGCCGACGTCAACGAACGGGTCGTCCTCGAC
>DASUIY010000302.1:0-16938 GCA_036279555.1 Solirubrobacterales bacterium
AGGTCCCTGCTTCATGGCTCTGTGACCAAGTGCAAAGGAGCCATTCCATCATTAGTGAACACGGCTGAATCCGGGTCCCATCCAGGGTACGGTTTCAATGGCACAAAACACGCTTCCGGGCGGGCAACGTCTTCCGTCTCGTCAAAACCCGTAGCCATGATCCCAACTGCGGTACCCGTACCTTCGATCCACGCCGGGCTACCACTGTCACCATCCTCGATGTATTCTTCGAAGCAAACTTCAGCCGTAAGTGCATTGATCCACTCTGGGCTAGATAGATTGGGGGGACCTAGAATCGGGCCACACCTAACGCGATTGGACGTAATGCCCGAGTAGCAGATACGTGTGCCGGTACTAGGCGCGACTCCAATCGACCTGATCGGAATTCTCGTTGATTCAGGCGCAGTGAATATCTTCCGGGGAACGAGGTTAGGGCTATCGAGACGAATCGCTGCCGCGTCAGCATCAGTACTTATAGAGTTGTTGTCCAGACCCTCTCGCCTCACCCAACCGATCCATTGCTTTTCGGCCTGACTGGGATTGCTTCGCCGGATTATTTCGTGGTCAACGAGCATGCAATGCCCGGCCGACAATACAAACATTCTCATTATTGATTGACCAGTGGTGGGTGAATTGACCTTGTCAAATGCCCCGAAAGCTGCAGTACATGGACTCCCCACCAACTTTGGACTGGCTGGACCATTCGTCCTGTCCAGCAAGCGTATGAGATCGCCTGCCCTAATGGGGCCAGAGACTCGTTCTCGACTGTCCCGCCTCGGCCTTGCTGTTGCCTGGTAGGTCACGGTTATGGGGGCATTTGTACCCAGCGAGTTCTGCAGCAACGTCGTCGCCTGTCCAACGTTGCTTGCACCTACCATCACGTTGTTTGCTTTTACGTCAACGCTGGCCCCAGTGAAAAGACCTGGCTGAGAAGATTGGGCTAGAGCTACAACCTCACCCTGTAGCGCCTGAAGTTCGGTTAGTGAGTATCCGGGTTGCGCTGGGAAACTGGTGATTCTCTCTGGCTGGATAATAAGACCGGCGTTTTGCTCTAGTGCTGCAAGTGTTTGAGATGCCTGTTTGCCGGTGAAGCCAATCCGAATTAGACCGCCAGCCCGTTCGTCGATATAGAAGCCAGCGAAACTCGAGCTTGCGTTGGTCGAGACCCAAGCTGGGATCGCAGTGCTTGCCTGCTCCCAGTACTGGAGCCGCCACTCAAGCTCAGCCGCGTCAACAGGCCTGAGCGGCACGCCCCAGCGTTCTTCCGTAGCTCGAGCCACTTCACCCGCAGGGGTATTGGGGTTGTACCAGGCGTTGAGCAGGTCGAAGATGCGCTCGTTGATCGCCAGCTCGTCCCCTTTAAGGTCGAGATCAAGGCCGTGCGCTTCACGGAAGCGGAGGATCTCCTCGAACGCCGGAGGATCTGCAGAACCCGGCGCAGGCGGGGGCGTATACGGAACGTTGACCCAGAAGCGCTCGCTGGAAACTTGAGCTTGACTCAAGCTGTCGGTGACGATGACTTCGAGCTGCAGGATGCCCGGAGCCCAGCTGCCGGTATCGGTCACCCATTGCATCGCTTCGTCAACGCACTCGGTTTTTTCGTTTGAGTAGTCCTGGGCGCAAGTCTTTTCGTCCACCAGCAGATCGCCATTGGCAATAAGCTGGATTGAGGCGATTCCTTCCTCCGAATGAGCTCGGACGAGGAGGTCGTGATCTCCAACCGTAATAGGTTCGGGGTGGATTTCCCCCCGCTGCACATACAAGCTCCCCGACAGCACTTCGATTTCGGGAGCTTTCAATGCGTTCCACCACTTGAGCACCGAGCCGTCAGCAGCGATGTCATATACCGTCGCCTGCTCTCCTTCTGGGCTGACCGTCGTGCGCCGGCTCGGTGAGTCCTGGTACGCGAAGTAGGTGGTCTTTACCGGCTCCTCCCCGGCCGGGTCGACGGTCACAGATTTCACTCGCCCGTCGGCTTCGTCGTATGCGACTTGGCCCCAAGTCCCATTTGGAAGCGTCACTTTCGTCAGCCGCCCTTCGGAGTCGTAGTCGTAGTCGGTTTCGCCGGTGGGCCCATTCACCGCAGTCAGCAGCTCGTCCTCGTGCTCATAGCTGATCTGGCCCGACTCCTCGCCTTCCACGCTGTCGACGAGGCTGCTCGAGGCCTCCACTTCGACCTTGGGATCGTCTTCGGTGGATGGCACGGGTGGCAGCGCGACCTCCTCCCCCAGCGTCACCATGTTGTTCGTGCCGTTGAATTCCGGCCGGGCGGCGCCCACCCCCGTGCACTGGCTGGTATCGATGCAGCTGACGCCGGCCAGGGCGCTGAAGACAGCGGGGCTTGCCGCGGAGGGGCGGGTCGTCCATTCGGAGCCGTCCCAGATCTCCGCCAGCGCTTTTTCTTCTTTGCCTTCCGCGCCTTCGTCGGTGAGGAAGGCGCCGACGGCGAGGCAGGAAGTCGTCGAGACGCAGGAGACACTGGAAAGGCGGGCATCCGAGGCGAGGGGTTCTGCGCTGGGTTCGGGCGCTTCGATCTCGGTCCATCCGGAGCCGTCCCAGCTCTCGATCAGGGTTTGGCTCTGCACCCACCAGGTGCTGCCGCTCCATTCCCACGAGCCGAGGTACCCGACCGCCGTGCAGGAGGTGGCGGAGACGCAGGAGACGTCTTCGAGGGTGCCGGTTTCGGAGACGCCAACAGGGGCAAGCTCCCATTTGGACCCGTCCCACTCCTCCGCGAAGGGCTTGGAATCGGCCTTGCCGACCGCCAGGCAGTATTCAGCGGTGGGGCAGGAGACGCTCGAGAGCGCGTTGTAGCCGTTTCCTTTGCTCGGCTCGGGACTTTCCTGAATCGACCACGAGGTGCCGTCGTAGCGCTCGACCAGGGTTTTGTAGCCGGTGGCGGAGCTGTAGCGGTAGCCGACCGCGGTGCAGGCAGTTTCGGAGCTGCAGGAGACGTCGCGAAGCTTCCACTCGGTTGCCCCGGCGGGAGCTGCGAAAGACCTGCCGGTGTTGTTCCAGCTGGTTACGCCTTCGCCGGATTGGAAGAGGATCGTGGTGCCCTGTGTGCCCCCACTGGGAGTGGCGATGATGAAGCAGGTGGTGAGGCCGACGCAGGAGACGGCGGGTTCGGCACCGCCCCCCAGGTCCGAGCGAGCGACCTTCCATTCCGAGCCGTCCCAGGACTCGGCGAAGACCTTGCCCATGACCTTGTCGTAGCCGACCGCCATGCACTTCGTCGCCGACGTGCAGGAAGTGTCGGTGAGCTTCAGTTCGGTGCGTGTTTCGGGGCTGACGGTGGCCTGGGTGGTCCATTCTTCGCCGTTCCAGCGCTCCCCCAGCGTCACCATGTTGTTCGTGTCTTTGTTGATCGGCCGGGCGCTGCCGACCGCTGTGCACTGACTCGTGGCGGTGCAGCTGATGCCGGCGAGGGTGCTGAAGATGTCGGGGCTGGTGGAGGGTCGGGTCGTCCATTCGCTGCCGTCCCAGACCTCTGTCAGCGTCTTTTCTTCATTGCCTTCTTCCCCGTATTTGGTGAAGAAGCTGCCGACGGCGACGCAGGAGCTCGCCGAGAGGCAAGAGACCGCCGAGAGGTTGGCGCCGTCGACCAGGAGCTCTTCGCTGGGTTCGGGCGTTTCGAGCACAGACCATTCGCTGCCGTCCCAGCTCATGGCGAGGGTGCTGCTCTGCCACGACGAGCCCATCCATTCCCACCAGCCTCGATGGCCGACGGCCATGCAGGAGGTGGCAGAGGCACAGGAGACGTCTTCGAGGAAGCCTTCCGCAGAGCCCGGGATGGAGACGGGCGTCCATTGCGTCCCATTCCATTTCTCAGTGAAGGGCTTGCCGGCAGCTTCGCCGACCGCCATGCATTGCGTGGAGGAGGCGCAGGAGACGCTCGACATCGCCCTGAAGCCGTTTCCTTCGCTGGGCTCGGCGCTTGCCTGGATCGACCACGAGGTGCCGTCGTAGCGCTCGACCAGGGTTTTGTAGCCGGTGGCGGAGCTGTAGCGGTAGCCGACCGCGGTGCAGGCAGTTTCGGAGCTGCAGGAGACGTCGCGAAGCTTCCAGCTGCTCGCCCCTTCGGGGGCGGCGAAGGCTCTGAAGGTGCTGCCCCAGCTGAAGAGACCCCAGGTGCCCGCCGTACCGCCGCCATCGGTAGCGACGATGTGACAGGTGGAGGGGCCGACGCAGGAGACGGCGGGCTCGTTGCTGGTCCCCAGGTTCGAGTGGGTGATTTTCCATGCCGAGCCGTCCCAGGACTCGGCGAACGTCCGCCCCATGAATTTGTCGTAGCCGACGGCCGTGCACTTGGTCGCCGATGTGCAGGAGACGTCGGTCAGCTTCAGCTCGGTGCGAACTTCGGGGCTGACGGTGGCCTGGGTGGCCCATTCGCTCGGTTCGTTGCGCAGCTCTTCCAGCTGCTCGGGCGTCAGGTAGGCGCTCGCCGGATCGTCGACCGCCATTTCGGACAGAGCGCCGTCTTCGTAGTCGTAGTCGATCTTGGCGGAGCCCTGGGTCTGCAGCTCCTTGACCTTGCCGGCTTGGTCGAAGGCGAGGGAGGTGTCGGTTTCGCCGCTCTGGTCCTCGACCTTGTAGCCCCCACCGGCCTCCTTGGTCACCACCGCCCCCAACTCCTTATCGAACTGGGTGTCGCCGCTTTTGGTCGGCAGTGCGATGGCGTCATCGCGAGTGCCGCTCGTGCCGAGCATGGAAGCCTTGGCAGGCGGAGCCTGTTCTTCGGTCTCTTCGAGCTCGAGCTCAGGGGTCTGGGCCAGGGTCCAGCCGTCCCCCCACTCGGTGTCGTCCTCGTCGGGCTGCTGGGAGTTGTAGAAGCGCTCGACTTCGAGGTCGACGGCGGGCCCCTCGACGTCGACGTCCTTTTGGCGGAAGACTAGGTTGCCGTTTGTCACATTCACCGCGAGTTCGGGGCGACTCGGGTGCTCTTCCTCCTCTTCGTTACCCTGGCCGTCGGGCAACGGGAAGTACTGCATCACGTACTCGTCCTTCATCCCGGTGGCGGGGACGTATTCGAATTCGATTTCGCGTTCGCGCTGGTTTCCGACCTGGTCTTCGGCGATCACCTTCAGCTGATGGACGGGGTCGCCTTCGAGGCCGTTGAGGTGGACGGGGTAGGTCTTGGTCATCGAACAGCTGCTGGCGGGGCATGTCTGGGGGCCCCAGGGCACTTCCGCCTCTTTCCCGTCAACGAAGACCGCGAGGTCCTTCACCCCGGAGCGCTTCGTTTTGCCTTCGGCGTTGCTGCCGTCCTCGGCTTCGATCCGCAGGCTGTAGACGGGCAGGCTCAGCTGCGGGACTTCTTCTTCGCTCACCTCCCCTTCGCCTTCGGCTTCCTCGATCGCTTCGGCGAGCTGTCCTTCGAGCGCGACTTCGGGTTTGCCGCGGTCGAGCTTCGTCGTAAACGTGAAGCTGGAGGAGATATGGTTTGGATCGGATTGGGGAGGGGGGGCCAGCGGGTCGTAGTAGCCCAGCGGATCGTAGGCGGAGATGCTTGCGCTCCGTTCGCCTTCGGCGAAGTAGCCGACGCCGAAGCTGGCCTGCCCGCTGGCCGGACAACGGCTCGTGTAAGTGCCCGAGCAGCCGCCCATGTTGTTGGTGTGTGGCAGCGCGCCTCCGGGGCTGAGGGTGATCCCCTTGACGCCCAGCCCTGGGTCACTCGCGTTGGCGGTGATCGTGATGTCTTTGACCCATTTGCTGGAGGTGCCGCTCACCGAGTTGATCGTCGGCGCCTCGGGGTCCTTCTCCTGGATCGTGACGCCGCCGACAGAGAACGTGAACGCGCATTTGTGGTGGACGGAGCTCGTGCCGGTGCCGATTCCGACCACCGCCTGGCGCACCCCGGGATAGCCCTGTTGCCAATTAGTCTGGTATTGGGGGCTGGAACTGCTTCCACCGAACCATTTCCCGAGACCGACGTAGCCTCCGGAGGAGGGGTTGTAGAGGCCGGCGTAGCCGTGAGGCTCGTTGGTGGGCTGTTCGGTGGCGCAGTTTCCGGGGAGGTTGAAGCTTGTTGAGAAGAAGGTCGCGGTCGCGATGTAGGTGGTCTGCCCGGGGGCGGTGTAAACCCAATGGCCGCGGGTGTTGGCGCCGTACGTGTAGCCGCCGCCTTTGGCGGCGGCGGAGAGGCTGGAAGTATTCGAGAGGATGTATGCGTCGTTCCAGGCAGGGCTCCATTGGCTGTAGGAGACATAGCCCTCTTCGAGGAATGGGGGGTCGACGAGGATCGGGTATGCGAGCTCGAGAGAGCTATGGGGAACTTCGAGGAAGAGCGAATTGCCTTCGACGCTCATCTCGACAGGAACCAAGCTGCCCTGGGCATCGACTGCGCTCGGGGGAGGCACTTTCACGATCGGGTCGCCCGAAGCTGAGAGAACCTCGGCGCCGCCCACTTCGGTCGCATCGAGCGTTGCCCCTGCGGGCAGGTCGAGCTCGAAGTGGAATTGCTCGGGGCTTTCGGGAGAGCGCAACTGCTCGAAGACCTCGACGCCGCCGGCTATCGGCGAGACCAGCGTGTCGGTCGCCGTCTCGGTTTCCGGGTAGAAGAGGTTCTTGTCGCCCAGGCTCTGGGCACTGTGGTCATTACTGCTTGGCAGCTCGACTTCAAGCCCACTCTGGAGCAGGATCGGCTCGTCGGCTGAGCCGGGAAGCTCGACTTCGGTGAGCGGGTTCTTCGGCACGAAGTCGTCCCCGAGCTGCTCCAGGGTGAGGTCGACCGGTTGTTTGCCTTCGCCGCCGAGCTCGCTCTCGACCGGGACGGACGATTCGACGATCGAGCGTTCGCCCTGTTCGTCGGAGACCAGGGCCGCGTAGGTCCCGAGCGGCTGCTCGATTTCGAGCTCGCTGAGGACTCGGGCGGGATCGGCGTTCAGAGCGTCGATCTGTCCCGGGAACGCTTCGAGGACCAGCTCCCGGGCTTCACTGGCCGAGAGATTGCCGTAGGCATTCTGAGAGGCTTCGCGCTGACTGATGGCTTCAGGGCTCGAAAGCCATTCCGCGTATTCGAGTTCCTGGCTTTCGAGCTCTGCGATTTCGGCGGGGCTCGGCCCCTGCGCTTCGCCAGCCGCTCCTTCGCCGCCTCCTTCTTCCGTGGCGAACACCGGGGCCGCCGAGCTGGCGAGGAGCGTGAGCGTGAATGCGATGAGCCACTTCGCGCGATGCACGCGATGCCCGGTACTCCCCCCGATCATTGTCAATGCTCATTTCTCATTGCTAACGAATCATTGATTAATACGCGCTGACCATATATGTGAACGAGATTTGGGGTCAAGGACGGGTCGGAAGACTCGGGTACCGGTTCTTTGGCAGTGGGAGCGCAGGATGTCAGTTTTTGAAACTTATTGTCTGCGCATTTGATGAGCCAGATTGAACCGGTGACCGGCGAGAAAGCCGCACACGACGACGTCCCGCTCAGGCCTAGCCCGGCGAGCCACCCTGCGAAAAACGGTGCTCTTACTGGTTCCCCTGCTGGCGCAGGAACTGCTGGAAGTCGCGGGCGATCGAGTCCGCCGACGGTAGGTCCTCGGGGTTCTCGAGCTGGTCTTCCTGCTCGGCCTCTATGCGGTCCACCAGCTCCTCGATCTCGGGGTTGGCGGCTATGGCGCGGTTGATCTGCTCTTCGTAGCTGGTCGCCTCTTCCTCCAGCTCGGTCGCCTCGACGGCGATGCCGGTGACGCCCTCGAAGCGACGCAGCAGGGCGAGCGCGGCCTTGGGGTTGGGGACGGCGGCTATGTAGTGGGGCACCGCCGCCCAGAGCGAGGCGGAGGTCATCCCAACTTTGCGGCAGCAGTCGTGGACGACGCCGACGATGCCGGTCGGGCCCTCGTAGGAGGAGCGCTGCAGGTCGAGCTCCTCGACCAGCTTCTCGTCGGAGGCGAGGCCGGTGATCGGCACCGGCAGCGTGTGGGAGACCTCGGCGATCAGGGCGCCGAGGGTGATCACCATCTCCACGCCGAGCGCGTCGGCGGCGGTCGAGATCGTCTCCGAGAAGGTGCGCCAGCGCAGGTTGGGCTCGGTCCCGTCGAGCAGCACCAGGTCGCGCTCGGCAGCTGGGACGCGGGCCGCGATCAGGTTGTTCTGGGGCCAGTCGATGCGGCGGACCTCGCCCTCGGTGAGCGCGATCGTCGGCCGGGTGGCCTGGAAGTCGAAGTAGTCCTCCGGGTCGACCTGGGCGATCAGCTCCGAGTCGAAGACGTCGGCGATGGCGCTCAGCGCCGTCGAGGCGGCTCCGGCGGCGTCGTTCCAGCCGCGAAACGAGCAGACCAGGATCGGGCTGCGCAACTGCGGGAGGTCGCCTTCCCAGGTCAGTGAGTCCACCTCTCCCAGAGTACAGGCGGCGACTATGTGAATTCGGATTCACTATGCTGCCCGCCGTGCTCGAGCTGCGCGAGATCGAGAAGTCCTATCCCCAGGGCGGGGAGATGGTCGAGGTGCTGCACGGCGTCTCGCTCGAGATCGAGCCGGGCAAGCTGGTGGCGATCGTCGGGCCCTCGGGCAGCGGCAAGAGCACGCTGCTCAACCTGATCGGGACGCTGGACGTGCCCAGCGCCGGCAGCCTGCGCTTCGACGGCCGCGAGATCGGCAGCCTCGGCCAGAAGGAGCGCGCCCGCTTCCGCGCCGCCAACCTCGGCTTCATCTTCCAGTTCTTCAACCTCCTGCCCGGGCTGACCGCGCGCCAGAACGTCGAGCTGGCGGCGGCGATCGCCGGCGGCGAGAAGCACACGGCTCGCGCCCGGGCCGGCGAGCTGCTCGGCCGCGTCGGCCTCGGCGAGAAGGCCGAGGCGCCGGCGCGCAACCTCAGCGGCGGCCAGATGCAGCGGGTGGCGATCGCGCGGGCGCTGGTCAACGAGCCGCGCCTGATCCTGGCCGACGAGCCGACCGGCAACCTCGACCAGCGCAACGCCCACGGGATCCTCGAGCTGCTGCGCCAGCAAACCGCTGAGGACCGCTCCGTGGTGATGGTGACCCACGACCACGACCTGGCAGACCGCTACGCGGACCAGATCATCTCGCTCGTCGACGGCCGCGTCGCCGACCTCGACCGCTCGGGGCCGAACGGCGACAGCGATCAGGGGCTCATCGCCGGCCTGGCTGGGCTGGCCGAGGCCGGCTGGCCTCCCTGATCCGCAGATGACCCGGGCGATCCGCTCGCAGGCGCACCTGACCGCCCTGCTGACGCGCCACCTGCTGCACACGATGCGCCGCCAGCGGGCGCGCGCAGCGATCCTCTGGGCGGCGCTCGCCCTGGCGCTGGGGATCGGCGTCGGCCTGCTCGCCTTCATCACCAGCATCGAAGACTCCTACCGCGATCGCGGCGAGGCGGTCGGCGGGGTCACCGACGTGCAGGTCGAAGCGATCGGCTCTTCCTCCCTGCCGGCGGGCCTGGCCAAGCGGCTGGACCGGATCGGTGGGACCCGTTACGCGATCCCGATGACCCAGCAGCGGGTCGCGCTCGAAGCGGGTAAGGAGGACGTCGTCGCCACTGCGATCGGGGTCGACCGCTCCGCCAAGCGCCTGCGCAGCGCCGTGCAGCGCGACCTGAAGCTGCCGGCCGGGCGCTCGTCGAAGCCGGGGCTGGCGCTTCCGAGCGAGCTCGCCGGCGAGCTGGGCGTGCAGCGGGGCGAGAAGCTGAGGATCTTCGCCTACCGGCGCTCGCCGCGGCTGCGGGTGGCGCGGGTGGTCGACGTCTCCCCGGCGATCGAGGACGTGATCACCCTGCCCCGCGACCGGCTCGAGGCGATGCGCGGCGCCCCTGGCCGGCCGACCGTGATCTACGTGAAGTTCGGGCCGCATACCGGGCTCGAGGCCTTCGAACGTCGCGCTGAGGGGATACTCCCGGAGAACGCGGTCCTGACCACGCCGGAGACGAGCCAGGGCGAGCTGAACCACGTCCTCGACTTCACCGTGCGGGCGCCGACCTTCGTCTTCGGCATGGTCGTGCTGGCGATCGCCGGCCTGCTGATCTACGTGCTGCAGCTGATGCGGATGCTCGAGCGCCAGGAGGATCTCGGGCTGCTGCGCGCGCTCGGCTCGCGACGGGCGCCGCTGATCGCGGCCGAGAGCCTGATCCTCTGCGGCCTGCTCGTCGCCGCGATCCCACCGGGGGTGCTGATCGGCGCCCCGATCGCCGCTTACCTCTCCTCGCAGGTGCCGACCTACCTGACCGACGTCTTCGGCTTCAACATGCAGGTCGCGATCCGTCCCGACGTGGTCGCCGGCGCCGCCGCGGTCGCCCTCGTCGTCGGGATCGCGGCGACGATCGGGGCGCTCGCCTCGGCCCGCGGCTCGATCGCCGACCAGCTCGGCCGCTCGCCGCAGGCCGGGGCGACGGTGACCTCGACGATCTCGCTGCGGGCGGCGCTGGCGCTGCTGGGGGGCGGGGTCGCCTGTCTCGCCCTCGGCCTGCTGATCGCCGACGCGGGCATCTTCCCGCTGGCTGCGGTGACCGTCCTGATCGGGCTGGCGCTTGCCACGCCGGGTCTCGTCGGCCTGGTCGCGATCGCCCTCGGCCGCCGCGAGCATGGCGGCTCCAAGGTCGAGCTGGTCGCCCGCGGCGCGGTCGAGGCGAACCCGCGCAGGGCGGCGCTGGCGGCGGCGATCATGGCGCTCGGGGTGGCCGCCGTGGTGCCGCCGCAACTCGCCGAACACACCCTGCTCGACCGGATCGACCACCTCAACCAGGTGATCCGGCCCGGGGCGCAGGACCTGCTCGCCTCCGACGACGCCTTTGCCAGCGTCCCCGTCGACCTCTCCTACGGCCGGCGGGCGCTGCGCGACCCGGCGACCGTGACGCGATCGGTCGCCTTCGCCTTCGTCCCCTACGAGGGGCGCAAGATCGAGGTGCGGGGCCTGGTGCCGAGCACGCGCGGCGGACTCATCCGCCGCGGCCCCGGGCTTCCCCAGCAGTACCCGCTGCTGCGCGAGCACCCGCACGGCGTGCTCGTCTCCCGGGTGATGGCGGCCGGCCTCGGCGTCGAGACCGGCGAGATGCTCGTGCTGCCCACCGCGAGCGGGCCACGGAAGCTGCGCATCCTCGGCGAAGTCGAGGATTTCGCCTGGCCCTCGGGCACCGTCTACATGCGCATGGACCGGTATAGGCGGCTCTACCGCACCGGCGCCGTCAGCGCCCTCGCCGTCGATCGCAGGAGGAAGGTCGACATGGCCGCGCTGCGCAGGCTGGCGCCGCTGCACTCGATCACCGGCGCCGAGTTCAAGGACCGCATCGACGCGCAGATGGAAAAGAGCACACAGGGCATGCTGGCGATGCGGGTGCTCACGCTGATCGCGGCGCTGGTCGCCGTCGGCGGGATCATCACCACCTCGGTCTTCGCCCGGCGGCGGGAGTGGGCGGTGCTGCGAGCGATGGGGATCGGCAACGCCGGCCTGCTCGCCGCCCTTGCGCTGGAGACGCTGTTGGTGATGATCATCGGCGCCGCCTGCGGCGCGATCGGCGGCATCGTCAGCTACCGGGGGCCGACCCTCGGCTTCCTCGAGGCGCAGGGGTACGTGATCGGCAGCGAGCTCCAGATCGGGGCCGTCGCCGCGGTCGCGGCCGCGGCGGTGCTGGTCGGGACACTCGCCGCGGCGCTGCCCGCCTGGCTGACGGCACGAGCCCCGCTCGCCGATGCGCTTTCCTACGAGTAGACGCGAATGCCCTCCGCACGACCCAAACCGGCCAAAAGGAGCAGCCGGCGCAGCCGCGGCGAGGGCACGCGCGAGCGCCTCCTGAACGCCGCGGTGGAGCTGCTCGAGGAGGGCGGCTACGCCGCCGCCTCGGTCGCGGCGATCACCGAGCGCGGCGGGGTTGCCGCCGGCGCGCTGTACAGGCACTTCCCCTCGAAGGCGGAGCTGTTCGTCGAGGTCTTCCGCACGATGGCCGAGAGCGAGCTGGCCCACCTGCGCGAGGCGAGCGCGGTCCCCGGCACGGCGGTCGACAAGCTCGACGCGATCGTGCGCGAGTTCACCAGCAGCTCGCTGAGCCAGCCGCGGCTCGCCTGGGCGCTCGGCTACGAGCCGGTCGACCCGCGCGTGGACGCCGAGCGGCTGGCCTACCGCCAGACCTACCGCGAGCGGCTCGCCGAACTGCTGCGGCGAGGCATCGAGGCCGGCGAGCTGCCCGAGCAGGACGCCGAGCTGACCGCGGCCTCGCTGATCGGCGCGATCAGCGAGGGGCTGGTCGGCCCGCTCTCGCCGGTGCGCGGCGAGAGCGTCTCCACGGAGGAGACGATCGGCGCGATCTCGGCCTTCTGCCGGCGGGCCGTCGGGGCTTAGGTCGACGATTGAACGTTTGACCCACCTATAGAGGGGTCAAACGTTCAATCGCTCCGAGGTGCCAGCGCGCGGCGGACGAGGCCGTAGGCGATGAAGAGGACGAGAGCGGCGAAGGAGAGCTCCAGCGCCCGCTGGGAGAGCTCGTTCGCCACCGCGACGCCGATCAGCACGCCGAGCGGGGAGAGGACGCCGATCACGGCGGCGTCGCGAAGGTTGACGTTGCCGTAGGAGTTCTGGCGGTAGGTCCCGACCAGGGCGACGATGACGATCATCAGCAGCGAGGTGGACTCGCCCTCGATCTGAGAGAGGCCGAGGAAGAGCGTCAGCGCGGGCACGAAGAGGACGCCGCCGCCGACGCCGACCAGCCCGCCGGCGAGCCCGCCGGCGAGCGCGATCAGGATCGCGAAGAGCTCGTCCATCAGAAGAAGATCAACTCGATCGCGATCGCGACGAGCAGGGCGGCGAAGAGCAGCGAGATCGCCCGCTGGGGGATGCGCTGCTGAATCGCCGTGCCGGCGACGACGCCGACCACGGCCGGGATCGAGAGCCAGAGGCCGGTGAGGAAGTGGACGTTGCCGTAGAGCCCACCCTGGGCGAGCGCCCCGAGCAGGCCGATCAGGACGATCGCGGCGAGGCTGGTGCCGGTGGCGAGGCGCTCGCCGTAGGCGAACCAGAAGATCAACAGGGGGACGATGATCGTGCCGCCGCCGACGCCGAAGAGGCCGCTGAAGATCCCCGCCAGGGTGCCGATCGCGGCGAGCTTGAGCAAGCGGTGGGAGGGCAGCGCCGGGTCGGGGGCCATCGTGCCGCGATACTAGTGCCCTGTCACGCAACATCCGACCGGAAATGACGGTCCCAGATCACCGCCATACTGCGTCCTCAGTCGCCCGAATAGCGTTGCTATTCGGGCTCCCTGCGTCCTTGTCTGACGGCGCCTGGACCTCGTCATTTCTCGGCCTATGTCACGAGACAGGGCACTAGCTGCAGTGTCTCGCGAATCTGAGACGGGGGCGGGCGGCGTGAGGCGCTCCGCAGTGGAGTCGCTGCGGGCGGAGCCGAAGCGGACCGCGATCCTGACCGACGTCGACGGCACCCTGGCGCCGATAGCCGAACGGCCCGAGCAGGCGGCGGTGCCGGCGCGGGCGACCGAGCTGCTGGAGGCGCTGAGTGGGCGCTTCGGCTTGGTTGGGTGCATCTCCGGGCGCCAGGCGCGGGAGGCCCGCCGCCTGGTCGGAGTCGAGGGCATCGCCTATGCCGGCAACCACGGTTTCGAGCTGCTCATGCCGGGCGAGGACGATCCGCGGCTCGACCCCGCCGTGGCCGGGCGGGAGCGCGACGCGGCCGAGTTCCTCGCCGGCCTCGACGGGAGTGAGCTGGGCGCGGCCGGGATGCGGCGCGAGGACAAGGGCCCGATCCAGGCGCTGCACTGGCGCGGCGCCGAGGACGAGCGCGCCGCCGAGGCCCGCGCCCACGAGATCGCCGCCGAGGCGGGACGGAAGGGATTGGAACCGCGCTGGGGCCGCAAGGTCCTGGAGCTGCGCCCGGTCGGAGGGGGCGGCAAGGACGCGGCGGTTGCCGCGCTGCTTGCCGGCCGCGACATCGCCGCCGCGGCCTACGCGGGCGACGATCGCACCGACCTCGACGCCTTCCGCCGCCTGCGCGAGCTGCGCGACGAAGAGCGGCTGGCGACGGCGCTCTGCGTCGGGGTCGTCTCCCCCGAGGCGCCGCCGGAGCTGGCCGGGGAGTCGGACCTCACGGTCGACGGCCCCGCCGGCTGGATCGCCCTCCTCGAGGAGCTGGCCGAGTAACGATGCCCTACACCGACCTGCTGAGAGTCACCGTCCTGCTGACCGGAGCAGAGGCGACCGCCCTGGCCGCGATCACCGCCGTCGCCACCAATCGCGACAGCGACGCCACGACCCTGATCGTCGCCGGGACCTGGTGGCTGATAGCCCTCCTCGTCGGCCTCTACCTGGGCCGCCCCGCCCGCGCCGCCGACGCCCTCCGCGACGCTCTCGCCCAAGCCCGCACGGCCACCTCCCTTCCCCCCGAGACCCCGGCCAGGATCGCCTTCGCCCGCCTCTGGCCGATAGCCCTGACCGCGATCGTCGCCGGAGCCCTCGGCATCTTCTTCCCCGGAGTGGCGGCCGTCGGTGCCGGCTACGCCCTGCTGGTCTCCCTCGCCTGGCACACGAGAGAGGCGGCGGTGCTGGCAATCGAGCAGCGCGACGGCGTCAAGTTCTACGTGGTGCCGAACTCGGCCCTGCGGCCGATACAGCTGGTGAGAACGCCCGGGCTTCGCAGCACACCGCCTGCATAGAGACCTGAACGCCGTCGATCCGACACTCACCATGGGCAACACTATTACTGCGGTTCAAGTTGGATCCTCAAAGGTAAACTGCTGATCATGCGGCGCCTACTTGGTCGAGCCCTGTTGCTCTTTAGCGTTTACACAGGGGTCCTCCTGGCGGTTGTAGTCGCAGGGTACCTTGGTGAGGCACTTGGGCTTTGGGCAGCTGTCCTTTGGGGTGTCGTGATAATCGCTGCGGTAGTGTTGTTCACCCGACACAAACTGCTGCCCCGAGGACAGTAGTTTGTGCACCCATAATGGGGATTATTCGTTGAGGACACACAGTACTACCGCTTCAACAAACGCTTGAACTCCCGCCAGCCCTTGGTGTTTGCCACATCGTCCGCCGTCAGCCACGCCCGTCTCGCAGTCGCCACCGCATAGGCCATGTTGCTCAGGGTGTCGACGCCGTGGGCGTCGGTGTTGAGGACGATCGTCACGCCGGCTTCCGCGGCGAGGCGGGCGTGGTGCTCGGAGAGGTCGCGGCGGTTGGGGTTGCCGTTGATCTCCAGCATCGTGCCGGTGCGGGCCGCGGCCTCGACCACGGCTTCGACGTCGATGCCGTAGGGCTCGCGGCGGCCGAGCAGGCGGCCGGTGAGGTGGCCGATGCAGTCGACGCGGGGGTTCTCGATCGCGGCAAGGACGCGGGTGGTCATCTCCTTCTCGGAGATCGCGAAGGAAGTGTGGATGCTGGCCACGACCCAGTCGAGCGCGTCGAGCAGGTCGTCGGGGTAGTCGAGGGTGCCGTCGAGGCCGATGTTGACCTCCGAGCCGGCGAGCAGGCGAAAGCCGCGCTTGCCCTCGTTCCAGGCCCCCACCTCGGCGATCCGCTCCCAAAGGCGCTCGGCGGTGACGTGGTCGCCGAAGCCGTGGCTGGCCGAGTGGTCGGTGATCGCCATGTAGGCGTAGCCCCGGTCGCGGCCCGCCTCGGCCATCTCCTCCAGCGTGTTGCGGCCGTCGGAGAGGGTCGTGTGGGAATGCAGATCGCCGCGGACGTCGTCGATCGAGACGAGGTCGGGGAGCGTCCCCTCGCGGGCGGCCTTCAGCTCCCCCCTACCCTCGCGCAGCTCGGGCTCTATGTACGCGTAGCCGAGGCGCTCGTAGACGGCCTCCTCGGTCGCGCAGAGCTCGACCTCGCCGCTCTCGACCTCGGTGATCCCGTGCTCGGAGACCGAGAGGCCGCGCGCCACGGCCTCCTCACGCAGCTGGACGTTGTGGGCGGCCGATCCGGTGAAGTGCTGGAGCAGGTTGCCGAATGCCTCCGGCGCGACGATGCGCAGGTCGACCGAGACCCCGTTCTGGGTCTGCGCCCGCACCCCGTTCGGCCCCGGCTTCCCGGCGGCGGCGATCAGCGGGCTGGCGAGCAGGGCTTCCGCCAGGGCGGTCGGGTCCTCGGCAGTGGCGATCAGGTCGATGTCCTTGCAGGTGTCGGCCCGGCGCCGCACCGAGCCCGCGACCTCGACCCGGTCGGCGGCGGGATGCTCGCGCAGGGCCCGCGCCAGCTCCTCCGCGATCGGCCGTGCCATCGAGAGCAGCACCCGGCCGCTGCCCTCGCCGGGCTCGCCGAGGCGCTCGAGGCCGGCGAGCACGTTCTCCTCCACCTTCTCCCCAAGGCCCTTCAGCTCGCGGATGCGCTCTTCCTCGGCTGCCTTTCGGAGGTCGTCCAGCGTGGCGACGCCGAGCTCCTCGAAGAGCCGGCGCGCGGTCTTCGCCCCCAGGCCCTGCACACGCGTCACCTCGATCAGCGACGGCGGGTACTTCGCCTTCAGCTTCACCGCCGCGGGGATCTCGCCGGTCTCGATCAGCGCGTCGATCTTCTCGGCCAGCGTCTTGCCGACGCCGGGAACCTCCGTCGCCCGCCCGGCGGCGGCGAGGTCGGCGACCGAGACCGGGCTTTCGCGGATCGCCTTCGCCGCGGTGCTGTAGGCGAGGACCCTGTATTTGACCGCGCCGTCGAGCTCGTAGAGGACCCCCAGCTCGTCGAGGGCGGCGGCGATCTCGGCGTTGGTCATCCCTGCAAAGCTAGCGAGCGCTCGCGTCAGACGAGCCTCGCTATACTTTCTGAAGTATTGAGCGCTGAAACACGATCCCCAGGAGACCGATTCCAGTGACAGGCAAGCTCCACGACGTGACCGACGCCACCTTCAAGTCCGAGGTCCTCGAGGCCGAAGGCCCCGTCCTCGTCGACTTCTGGGCCCCGTGGTGCGGGCCGTGCCGCGTGGTCCACCCCGTGCTGGAGGAGATGGACGCCGAGCGAGACGACCTGAAAATCGTCAGCGTCAACGTCGACGAGAACCAGCAGA
>DASUIY010000303.1:0-2207 GCA_036279555.1 Solirubrobacterales bacterium
GCAATCGAAGCGCCGACTGTGCTGGTCCCCGGCAACAACGAGACCGACGACGCCCTGCGCGAGGCCACGGCCGGCTGGAGGGCCGCGACCGTCCTGCACGGCGGCGGGGTGACGATCGGGGGAGTCGAGTTCTTCGGACTCGGCGCCGGCGTCCCGGTGACCCCGTGGGAGTGGAGCTTCGACATCGACGAAGAGAGAGCGGCGGTGATGCTCACCCTCTGCCCGCGAGACGCCGTCCTCGTCCTGCACTCGCCCCCGTACGGCCACTGCGACGCCAACCACTCCGGCGATCACTTCGGCAGCCACGCGCTGCTGCGCACGATCGAGGAAAAGGAACCGCGCCTGGCGGTCTGCGGGCACATCCACGAGTCGTGGGAATGCAAGAGCAAGGTCGGCAAGACGCCGATCCACAACCTGGGCCCGAAAGGCACCTGGCTCGAGGCCTAGCGGCTGCCTTAGGCGGAAACGCGGTACTTGAGGTGGGTGACGCCGGGAGCCTCGATGACCTCGGCCTGCTCGAGGCCGACGCCGGCGACGTTCTCGAAGAGGCGCCTGCCGCCGCCGAGCAGCAGGGGCACGACGTTGAGCTGCACTTCGTCGAGCAGGCCAGCCGCCAGATACTGCTGAGCGACGTCGGCACCGCCGCCGAGGGAGACGTCCTTGCCGCCCGCTGCCTCCCTGGCCTGCTCGAGCGCCGACTCGATGCCGTCGGCGACGAAGTGGAAGGTCGTGCCGCCTTCCATCTCCAGCGGCTCCCGCGGGTGGTGGGTGAGGACGAAGACAGGGGTGTGGAACGGCGGGTCGTCGCCCCACCACCCGTTCCAGGGCTCTTCGCCCCAGGGCCCCGGCCCGCCGCCGAACATGTTGCGGCCCATCACGGTGGCGCCGACGTTGTCGATCGCCTCTTCGAGGACCGCGCTGCTCGCGTTGGTCTCGCCGCCCTCCCGTCCGTGCGAGCGGCGCCACACCTCCAGTTTGACCACCCACTCGTGCAGCTGCTCGCCGCCTTCCCCCAGCGGGTTCTCGACGCTCGGGTTCGGCCCGGCGACGAAGCCGTCGAGCGAGATCGAGATCTGGAACCTGAACCTGGCCACTACGGAGCTGCGGGCGGCGGAGACTGCCGGCCCTCGAAGAGATTGCCGGCGCGGATCTTCGCGGCCATGTCCTTCGATTCTTCCCGGTAGGCGCTGCCGTCCTCGAACTCGATCGTCGGGTACTTGTTCTGACCCGAGATCCGCTTCAAGTCCTGGCGCTTTCCCGGCCGCAGCGGTCCCTTGACTACCTCGTACTCGATCCCCTGCTCGTCGAGCGCCTTCTGCACTCGCGCGCACGGGTGAGCATCCATCTTGGCCCACATGACCGAACAGCGATGAAGTTTGACTGGCATGGAGGCAAGCCTAACCGTTTCGGAGCTCAGGCTGTTAACGCTTCAAAAAGGGGTTGGGTATTGGCGACCGGTCTGGAATACTCGCTCGTCAGAGATGAGACCAGCGGGTCTACCTCCAGGTCCCCCCTATCCCTCGGTGCTGCAGGCTGTCGGATTCTGGACGCGCCCCTTCGCGTTCCTGCGGCAGTGCCGCGAGCGCTACGGCAAGCGCTTCACGATCAGGCTGCCGGCCTCACCCCCGTTCGTGATACTGACCGACCCTGCCGAGGTGAAGGAAGTCTTCACCGCCCCGCCCGACGTGCTGCAACCGGGCCAGGGCGCGCGCGTCCTCGAGCCCATCGTCGGCACCAACTCGGTCCTCCTGCTCGACGAAGGGGCGCACATGGAGCAGCGCAAGCTGATGCTGCCGGCGTTCCACGGCGAGCGGATGGAGCGGCTCACGGGCCTGATGGAGGAGGTGACGGCCGAAGAGCTGGCCGGGCTGCCGCGGGACACGGCGGTCGAGCTGCACCCGCGGATGCAGGAGCTGACCCTGAAGATCATCCTCCGCGCCGTCTTCGGCCTCGACCCCGGCCGCCGCTTCGACGCGATCCGGGAGCGACTGCAGGAGATGCTCGAGTTCGGCGACCGGCCGATCAGCCTGTCGCCGCCGCCCAAAGACAGTCGCGTTGCGCGGGCCCTCGAACGGGTCGGGCCGTTTGCGCACTTCGTCCGCACGCAGGGGGAAGTCGACGAGCTGATCTTCGAGCTGATCGCGGAGCGGCGCCGCGAGGGCGCCGATCGCGACGACGTGCTGGCGATGCTGCTCGAGGCCCAGCAC
>DASUIY010000304.1:0-2667 GCA_036279555.1 Solirubrobacterales bacterium
AGGCCCATCTGGCAGGGGTTCCACTTAACTTTTTCCGAAGAAAAGGTTGCGGCTGTCCGCGAACGTCATCGCGGAAAAAGTACAAGACGTTCCACCCCTGCCAGATGGGCCTCCTAGCGCTAGAGGTGAAAGTGTCGATGGCGGGCGTGGGGTTCAGGCGGAGGCAAGCCGGGATCGCGTACGAAGCGCCAGGTCAGGGCGGTTCCGAGGGCGCAGAGGGCGACCCCGACCCAGGTCGAGCCGGCCACCGCGGCGGCGAAGGAATCGCCTCCCCCGCGCAGGGCGTGGAACACGGCGCCGGTCGCGGCGAGGGCGATCGTGCCCGCCATCACCCGGTCCATCGCCAGCACGCCGGAGGCGATGCCGACTTTCTCTGCCGGCATGGCCGCCATCGCCGCGGTCGACATCGGCGCGTAGACGAGGCCCAGGGCGATCCCGAACAGCAGGTAGCCGGCCAGCAACAGGCCGTAGGGGCTGGAGGCCTCCAGGCGGGTCAGCACGAGCAGCCCGGCAACCCCGCATGACATTCCCGCCGTCATCAGGCCGCGAGCGCCGAAGCGGGCGATCAAGCGTCCGGAGAGGGGCGAGATGAGGACCATCGGCACCGTGATCGGCATGATCATCAGGCCGCTCAGCACTGCCGAGTGGCCGCGCACGTCCTGGAGGTACTGCGGCTGGAAGAACATCACTGCCCAGTAGGAGCCGACCAGGGCGAAGGCCGCCGCGCAGGCGCCGAAATAGGGCCCGTTGCGAAACAGCGCGAAGTCGACGATCGGCTCGCGCGAGCGGTGCTCGATCCGCCAGAAGAACCAGAGCGCCGCCAGGCCACCGAGCGCGAGCGCAGCCGTCGTGGCCCCGCTCCACGCCCGGCTCTGGATCAGCGCCAGGATCACCGCGGTGAGGCCGAGGCTGAGCGCGAGCAGGCCGGGGACGTCCACGTGGCGCCCCGAGCCGGGGTCGGTGGACTCATGCGCGGCCAAGGCGATGATCGCGATCCCGAAGACTGCGATCGGCAGGTTGATCCAGAAGATCGCCCGCCAGTCGATTTCGACCAGGAGCCCGCCGGCAAGCGGCCCTATCGCCAGCGCCAGGGCCGAGATCGCCGCCCAGATGCCCAGCGCGCGGGCCTGCTTACCGGCCGGGAACGCGTTGCAGACGATCGCCAGCGAGAGGGGCAGCATCGGTGCCGCGCCGATGCCCTGCAGGACCCGGCCCGCGATCAGCGCCTGCTGGTCGCCGGCGCTCGCGGAGAGCACCGAGCCGAGGGCGAAGACGGCCATGCCGGCGAGGAACAACCGCTTGCGACCGAACATGTCGCCGAGCCGCCCCGCCGTGACCACCAGGATCGTGATCGCAAGCAGGTAGCCGTTCATCGCCCACTGCAGGCCCTCGGCGCTCGCCCCGATGTCCTGCCTGATGCTGGGCAGCGCCAGGGCGACGACGGTCGAGTCGAGCATCAGTATGAAAAGGCCCGAGCAAGCCCCGATCAGGGTCCACCACTTGCGATCCATCGGGCGCAGGCTACGAGGCGATCAGGTCGCGATCGGGGTCGATGCCCCAGCGCCCTCCGACTTCGGTCAGCTCGTCGCTGAGCGGCCAGCGATCGGGGCGCTCCTCGCCCTCGTGCTGTGGATTGGCGCCCTTCAGCGCCATGCTGCCGGTGTTGTCGCCGATCGCGCGTATCGCGGCGACGTCGTCGGCACTGAGGCGCTGCTCGACCGGCAGATGGGCCAGTTCCACCCGCTTGGCCTCGATCGGGCAGGCCGCTTCCCCCAGCTCCTGGATCAGGGTCGGCACGACGCACTCGACCGCCGGGTGGGCGAGGTTCCACTGGCAGGCGAGCTGGATAAAGGTAAGCCTGGCTCGTTCGGCGAAGGGCTGAAGCCGCTCCAGCTTCTCCAGCCCTGCCTCGATCCAGCCAGGTGGGCGGAAGGACCGGTGGTCATGCTCGGCCAGCTGAGTCTGCGGACTCAGATCCCCCCAGAAGAGGCCGCCGTAGTCGACGACGCGGGTGATCACTTTCACGTCGTGGCGCTCGGCCGCGTCGAGGCAGAGCTCCCCCGGCCAGGGCTCGAAGGGATTGAGGATGATCATCGCCCAGTCGATCCGCTCGCCGAAGCGCTCGAGACAGGCGATCAGGTCGAGGGTGAAGCCGTTCGCCGGCCCCGGCGCGACGCCGATCTGCGCGGTCAGCCCGGCCTCCCGCAGCGCCGACATCCCGTCCCAGACCGCCTCACTCGAGTAGCCGATCCGGTCCGGGTTGTGGAGAAGCAGCAGGTCGAAGGAGTCGACCCCAATCCGCTCCAGGCTCTTCTCGGCAGCCATCCTCAGGTACCCCGCGTACTCCCCCTCCCCGCGCAACCGCGGATCGGTAAAGCGCGGAAACCCCCGCGCCCCATCCCGCTCCCCCTCGTAGAAGTCATGCCCAACCGCCCCGACCAGGCAGTACTCCTCACGCGGCACCCCAACCAGCGCCCGCCCCAGCAACGAATCGGCCTCCCCCTGCCCATACGTATCGGCCGTCAGCACAGTGTCGATCCCCCCACCGGGCCTCAACAGCTCAACCAAGCGCCCTTCGTCGACAGCTTCCCCAAAACGGAGGAAGCGGCCGCCGCTCCAAGTGCCGATGGCTACGCGTCCAGGCTCACGCATCGAGTCGAACCATAA
>DASUIY010000305.1:0-10825 GCA_036279555.1 Solirubrobacterales bacterium
ACGCGACGATCATAGAATCTAGGAGCGACGATGCGGCATTGGTCGCGCGTTAAGCCCGGAAGCGGGCAGCCACGCGGGCGTGGCGGAATTGGCATACGCGCCAGGTTTAGGTCCTGGTGGGCTTCGGCCCGTGGGGGTTCAAGTCCCTCCGCCCGCATCAGGATGCAGAGTGGTGCAAGTGCGGTGCGCGACGCTGATCGGTACTTCGCCAGGATCTCCCTTCCGCATCAGGCCTTTGGCCCTACGATCTCGTCGAGGCGGGCGACGCGCCGTCGATGGGAGACCGAGATGTTCTTGTGGCTCGATTGTGTCCAGCGAAGGTCCAACCGATCGCACGTGGCGCAGAAGAGGCCCTGAATGTCGCTCGAGAGATTGGTGAAGAAGTAACGGGGATATGCGTATTCATGAGGTCCCGATGCCAGGTGGACCTGAAAGCGGTTAACCACCCGACAGCCATCTGAGTGGATCAGCCCGCGTAGGAACTGGCCGGGAAACTGATCGACAGCGCTCTGCTGCCAGGCCTCCAGGGCAATCTCTCGTTCGTGCTTCTTTCCTGGGCCGTGCTGGGGAAATATCGACGGCCAGAGAGGGCTCGTTGCCACGAGACGAATTGCCTCGCCCCGTGGTGTCTTGCGCTGTGAGACCTTCGCTTGGACCTGGGCCAGCTGCCAGATCGAGGCCGAGCACTCGCCAGCGATCATTGGGTATTTAGGGTCAAGCGATATTTCGAGGACGGGGGAGGGTGTAGATGCACGCGCCAGATACCCGTCGCCGAGATAGATGCCAAGCAGGTAGCTGTAAACGTCTGGCTCGGCTGGTCGCCACATGGGCTGGATCGTCCCGCGAGCTCTTCGTGGGGGACCGTGAGTGCGCCACCGTTGGATCGTGCTACGGCTGACGTTGGTCAGCCGTGCAATCTCATAGTCGCTCATTCCTTGGCCGAAGAAGGCTTGGGCGTTTTTTGCCTCGTCAGGCGTTCGTCGGTTTGACACGAACATATGTTCGCATTTACATCGGATGATGGCGACCCGTCGGGGTCGTAGACTTCGCGTCCTCGGGGGAGTGAGTTAACGGCTATGCGCACGGTCTCCAAAACCGTGAATCCGGGTTCGAATCCCGGCTCCCCCGCTGGTGAGGCGTTGTCCATCGCGGACATCGCTGCCATGCACTGCGCTTTACTCAGAAATAGCTGAGTATCATCTCCGGCTTCGATGACGGCAGGGTGCGTCCCAGGCACCCTCTTCAGGCAAGGAGAAGACATGCTCAAGAGAAGGATGGCCGCATTCGCATCTGCGATCGCGATCTGCCTCGGCGCGGGCGCCCTCTGGGCGAGCGCGGCGTTCGCGGTGGACCCGATCCTGTTCGTGCACGGCTACTCGCGCACGGCCTCGGACTGGAACACGATGATCAAACGATTCGAAAAAGACGGCTGGTCGAAAAAACAGCTGAGCGCCTACAGCTACAACACGTCGACTTCGAACGTCACGACGGCTGAAAACGTGGTCAAAAGCGAAGTCGAAAAACTGCTCGCCTCGACGAAAGCGTCGAAGGTCGACATCGTCGCCCACTCGATGGGCAGCCTCAACACCCGCTGGTACGTCAAGTTCCTCGGCGGCGAAAGCAAAGTCGACGACTGGGTCTCGCTCGGGGGGCCGAACCACGGCACCGATTTCGCCAAACTCTGCTTCAGCGCCTCCTGCGTCGAGATGCGGGCCGGCTCGACGTTCCTCAACACCCTGAACGCGGGGGACGAGACGCCGGGCGCGGTCAACTACGGCACCTGGTGGTCGCCCTGCGACGAAATCATCAACCCCGACTCGAGCGTTCCGCTGGCAGGAGCGACGAACACGGAAACCGGCTGCATCTCCCACCTCAACCTGATGCAGGACGAAACGGTCTACTCGCAGGTCCGCGAATTCGTCAAATAGAAGTTGGGCATCGAGCCACGGCACCCTCGGGTGCCGTGGCTCCGGCCCACCCTCGCCACTCACCTCGCGCCGGAGGCGACACGGGCTAGGCCTGGAGCGCCTTCTCGCTGGCTCCCCCGCTGCCCTTCCTTGCCGCAACCGGCCTCAAGGCGAGGATCACCATGTCGTCCCGCAGGGTTCCGGCGCCGCGATCGAACGCGTCGGTCCGCAGCCGGTCGGTCAGCCTGTCCAGCTCGAGGCCGGCGAGCGAGCTGACTGCCCTGGCGAAGGTGCCGGGATCGCGATGCCTGCTGACGGGGCCGACCTCGAGCCAGCCATCCGTGCAGAGGACGAGGGTCCCGCCGGGCCGAAGCGTCGCATCGTGGCGCTGTATCGGCGAGTCGGACCAGGCGCCGAGCACCGTCCCCCCGCCCAGCTGCCTGACGCCTCCTCGCGTCGCGTGGACCGCCGGCGGGTGCCCCGCCGCCGCGAGCGCCAGCCGCCAGCCCCCACGCTCGCGGCACATTCGCAGCAGCAGCGCGGTGGCGAAGTCGTTCAGGCTGCTTCCCTCCAGCAGGAGGTCGTTCACGCGCCGCAGCACCTCCTCGGGCTCGCCTATCTCACGGACGAGGCCACGGACCGAGTGCCGCACGGCGACCGAGACCGCGGCGGCGGCGCTGCCCTTGCCGGCGACGTCGCCGACCAGGATCCAGCACCCGTCCTCGGCGGGAACGACGTCGTAGAAGTCGCCTCCGATCTCCACCCCTTCGCCGGCCGCCTCGAAGACGACGGAGATCTCCAGCCCCGGCACCTCCACCGGCCGCGGAGGGCGCAGCCCCCGCTGGAGGTTCTCGGCGATCCGGTCCCGCTCCCTGAAGAGGCGGGCGTTGTCGAGGGCCAGCGCGGCGCGATCCCCCAGCTCGCCGAGGAATTCGAGGTCGCCGGGGTCGTAGCGCAGGTCCGGGTGGGTGTGGAGGAAGGAGAGGGTCCCGAGCGTGCGGCCACGGGCGACCAGGGGGACGACCGCGGCCGAGTTGTAGTTGGCTTCTTGCATCAGGCGCCGGTGCTCGGCGTTCTGAGCCACCTTCTCGGCTACCTCGGGTCGGGTCAGGTCGCGCCAGATCATCGGCCGTCCCTCGCGCAGGGCCTGCGCCGCCGGATGCTCCCCTTCGGGGTCGATGGGGGCGCTCCGCCGGATCTCCTCCAGCCTCCTGGCCCCCTCGGGATCGGCGCCGGCGACGATGCTGTCGCCGAGCCAGCCGTCCTCACGCAGGAAGTCGATCACGCAGAAGTGGGCGAGCTCGGGCACCGCCGTCGCGACTATGGTGCGGGCGGTCTCCTCCGGGTCCAGCGAGCCGGCCAGCAGCCGGCTCGCGGCGACCAGGAAGTCCTGCGCATCGCGGCGGCGTGCCGCGGCCGTGATGTCACGGGCGACCACCGACGCGCCGATCAGGCCGCGCACGGGGCTGCTTATCGGCGAGACGGTGAGCGAGACGGCGATCCGGGCGCCGTCGGCGCGTATGCGCTCGGTCTCGTAGGTCTCTAGACGTTCGCCCCGCCGGACGCGATCGAGGATCACCTGCTCCTCGCCCCTGTGGTCGGGGGGGACGATGAAGGAGATGTGGCGGCCCACCGCCTCCTCGGCGCTGTAGCCGTAGAGGCGCTCGGCGGCGGGGTTCCAGGAGGTGACGATTCCCTCCAGGTCCTTGCTCAGGACCGCGTCCTGAGTCCCCCTGACCACCTCCGCGAGATGCTGCCGGACCCGCTCGGCGTCGGCGCGGTCGCTTGCGTCGCGCAGGAAGCCGGTGAAGACCGGCGGCTCCGATCCCCTGATGCGGGTGACCGTGAGCTCGACCGGGATCGTCGTCCCGTCCTTGGCGAGGCTGGGTAGCTCGACCCGCCGGTCGATCACCTTGCCGCGCCCCGTCTCGAGGTAGCGCCGCAGGCCGGCCCGATGGCGCTCGCGCAGATCCTCCGGCACGATCAGCTCGGCCAGCTCCCGGCCGACGGCCTCCTCGCGGCGGTACCCGAACAGGCGCTCCGCCGCCTCGTTGAACTCGATCACCGTGCCGCTGCTGTCCATGCCGATGATGCAGTCGAGCGAGGCGCCGAGGATGGCGGCCTTGAACTCTTCGCCCGCTTCGATCTCCGTCTCCGCCCGGCGCCGGGCGATGAAGGTCGCGAGCTGGTCGGCGAACCCGGCCAGCAGCGCCATCAGCTCCTCGGAGTGGGAGTTGAAGGACCGCGTGTGGAACTCGGCGACGGCGAGCGCCTCCTCCGGCCGGCCGAGCGGGATAGGCATCGCCAGCGCCGCCTCGAGGCCGAGGTCCGCCGAGGTGCCGCGGCGCGGGTACCTGGAATCCTCGCTGAACCTGGGTGCCCAGGCGATCTCTCCCTCCTGCCAGGCGCGGCCGGGCAGGCCGGTTCCCCGTTCGAAGGAGAGCTCGCGGCTGAGGCGCCAGAGCGGCTCCGCGTCGAGGTCCGGGACGCTCCAGCCGGAGACGAAGCGCAGTGAGCTCCGTCCCTCCTCCACCTCCCAGAGGGCACCGGCCTCCCAGCGCAGCAGCTTCGCCACGGTCGAGAGGAAGGCCGGGGCGATCTGATCGAGCGAGTCGCCCTCGATCAGGCACGCGGCGAGCTCGCGCTGACTCTGCAGGTAATTCCAGAGCTCATCCCCCGCCTTCCCCATTGGTCAAAGTTACTGAGGGCGGATGTTCGCCCAGTGAAAAGAAGCGGACCGGGTGGTAGAGGCGAGCTCGTGGGGTGGCCCGGCCCAGGTTTGGCCACCTTCCTGGCGGGCAGTTGGAAGTGCTTATGGCTTCCCGGAAGAGCAGCTGGCCGGCGACGCTGAAGCGGACCGTCACCGAGTTCCGCGACGACAACCTGAGCGACTGGGCGGCCGCGCTCACCTATTACGGGCTGCTCTCGCTCTTCCCGGCGCTGATCGCGCTGGTGTCGCTCGTCGGGCTGGTCGGGGACCCGAAGGAGACCACGGACACGCTGACCGAGATAGTGACCTCGATCGGGCCCCAGTCGGCCTCCGAGACCTTCTCCGGCCCGATCGAATCGCTCGCATCCAACCGCAGCGCCGCCGGCTTCGCCTTCGTGCTCGGCCTCGCCGTCGCGCTCTGGTCCGCCTCCGGCTACGTCGGCGCCTTCATGCGCGCCTCGAACGTGATCTACGAGACGCCCGAGGGGCGGCCGTTCTGGAAGCTGCGGCCGCTGCAGCTTCTCGTCACCCTGATCATGGTCCTGCTGACCGCGATCGTGGCGCTGGGCCTGGTCCTGACCGGCCCGGTCGTCGAGGCGGTCGCCGAGCCGATCGGGCTCTCGGACACGGCGGTCACGGTCTGGAACATCGCCAAGTGGCCGGTGCTCGTGGCGCTGGTGATCGTGATGATCGGGATGCTCTACTACGCCTCGCCGAACGTCAGGCTCCGCGGCTTCAAGTGGGTCACGCCGGGTAGCGTCGTCGCCGTCGTGGTCTGGGCGGTGGCCTCCGCGGCCTTCGCCCTCTACGTCGCCAACTTCGGCTCCTACGACAAGACCTATGGCACCCTCGGCGGCCTCGTCGCGCTGCTCGTCTGGTTCTGGATCACCAACCTGGCGATCCTCTTCGGCCACCAGCTCAACGCCGAGCGCGAGCGCAGCCTCGAGATCGAGGAGGGCCGCCCGGGAGCGGAGAGCGACCTGAAGCTGGAGCCGCGCTCGGAGCCGAAGGAGCCGCGCACGACGGGCGGCCAGCCCGGCGGGTAGCTCGCCTGAGGGCCGCTCCTGCCGCAGCGGGAGGAGAGCGGCGGACGGGAATCGAACCCGCGTCATCAGCTTGGAAGGCTGAGGCTCTACCGTTGAGCTACCGCCGCGCGCCAATCAGGCAGAATGTAAGGCAGCCACGGGGAGTGGCGCAGTCTGGTAGCGCACTCGGCTGGGGGCCGAGCGGTCGCAGGTTCAAATCCTGTCTCCCCGATATTCCAGAGTCGGCTTGGGAAGCGGGCTCCACCGCCGAACCGGCGCGTTCACTGCCTCGAACAGTTCGCGGTCGTACCGGCTCTGGTACCAGAAGGGACCGAGGCTGCGAAATCTCGGATGCCCGGAATGCAGTCGATTGGCTAGGCTCGCATCGTGCTGCGGCGATTTCGATTCAGAAACTTCAAGGCGTGGCGCGATACCGGATCGGTCGAGCTTGCACCCTTGACCATTCTTTTCGGAACGAATAGCTCTGGGAAGTCCAGCATCAACCATCTTTTGATGCTGCTGCGGCAGACCGTGCGGTCCCCGGATCGCAAAAGCGTGCTCGACCTAGGCGACCCGGAGTCTCCCGTTCAGCTCGGCTCGTTCAAAGATTTGATCTTTGATCACAGGACGAAGGACTCACTCGGCATTGACCTCGACTGGGACCTCCCCTCCGAGCTAACTGTGCGAGACCCAATCTCTCGGAGACGGTGGTCAGGAGACGGGCTTGCCTTTCGAGGCGAGATCAGGCAGGCGGCATCTGGGCGAACTCTCCAATCGGCTGGCTTCAGCTACCGATTGCTTGCCGCTTCGGAGGAGCAGCTACGCGTTGACTTCGAGCGCGACACGAAGCGAGAGGACCGCTGGCAGATCGGGTCTAGCCCTTACGACCTCGTTCGCACCAAAGGTCGAGCTTGGGAGCTTCCGAAACCCGTGCACTTCTATGGCTTCCCGAATGAGGCGAGCGTCTATTTTCAGAACTCGGCGTTCTTGGGAGATCTGGAGTTGGCTTTCGAGAGCCGGTTCGAAGACTTGAGCTATCTCGGTCCTATCCGGCAGCCGCCAGCCCGAATCTACCCGTGGGCTGGATCGGTGCCGGAGGACGTTGGTTGGCGAGGCGAAAACGCGGTCAACGCGTTGCTCGCTGGTGCCGATAGGAGATACAACTGGACCGCAAAGGCTAGAACCAAATCCCTTGAGCAGATCGTCGCTGCGTGGCTCAAGGAGCTTGGTCTCATCACTTCCTTTCAAGTGAGCGAGATTGCCCCTGGCCGAAGTGAGTACGAGGTGCGCGTGCGGGCTAGACCGAAGAGCGCTGAGGTCAAGCTGACGGACGTTGGTTTCGGCGTGTCCCAGGTCTTGCCGGTGGTGACGCAGGCGTTCTACGCGCCGGCCAGTTCGACCGTGCTGGTGGAGCAACCCGAGATCCATCTCCATCCACGGGCGCAATCGGTGCTAGGCGATCTTCTACTGGATGCCGTTACGGCAAGGGAGAACAGCACCGAGAGGCAAGTTCAATTGATCGTTGAGAGTCACTCTGAGCATCTCCTGCGACGCATTCAACGACGGATCGCCGAAGAGAAGGTCGATCCCAGTCAAGTCGCCCTCTACTTTTGCTACTCAAGTCCGGAGGGGTCTGCCATGGACCGCTTGGAGGTTGACACTTTCGGGGACATTCTGAACTGGCCTCCGGATTTCTTCGGCGATGAGCTTGAGGACGTTTCAGTCCAGGCTGAGGTCGGCATGCAGAGACGAATGAAGATCATTGAAGCCGACGATCGTCCTTGACACGAACGTTCTAGCTATCAGCGAAGGGCTGCACCCAGGCGCATCCGAGGAGAGCGCGGCTGCGTGTGTTCGGCTTGCTGCAAGAGTCCGAGCGGGTGACCTGGTCGTGGCGCTCGATGCTGCTGATGAGATCCTGACTGAGTATCTACGAACTCTCAAGCAGAAGCGGTCATCAGGGCTAGCGGTGAAGTTGGCGCGCCGCCTTCAACAGCGAAAGCACGATCCCGAGGTCTGTCGGCAGGTCGCCATTACTCCGCTGTCCAATCCTTCGGGTTCGTACGTTCAGGTCCCAGCCTCTATTCGAGATATCGATGCCGACGATCAAAAGTTCTTTGCGGTAGCGAGTGCGTCGTCAGACAACCCTCAAGTGTTCGCTGGTCTTGATTTTGAGTGGTGGCAAAGGAAGGAAGACCTATCCAACGCGGGCCTCGATATTCAGTTTCTCTGTGCTGACCAACTTTTCGAGATCGAAAAAGCCGCGGGTGGCACAGTCGGACCCTAGGACCGCGGCATTTCCCTCGCCAGACTATGAACTGCCGGTCGCGGAGTGTGTGTCCCTCCGTCCCCGCGTCCCTTTCTGGACTGCACCCGGTCAGTTGATGTGCGGTCAGCGACGTTGGCACGCCACGGGCCCCACGGCATCCCCGTTGCTTGCCATTTCCTCTGAGCCTTCTGGCTTCGCTCGGTTAGCGGCCGAGTGATCCTCCATTCGATTACGCAGACAAAAGCATCCGGCTCGTTTGGCATCCTGATCAAATTGACGGAGCGGGTCTGACGAGGCTGCCCAAGTAGGGCGATCCATGCAAGCTCGAGGGCGACGGAGCGCCTAATCCTGCCGGCCGGCGTCCGCCTTGCCCTCTTGCCGACCGCCTGAAACACTGAAGGAGATGAAGATGCTTGTTGTTGACATCACCGCGGCGGACCCCGCTGGAGGGCGTCTTGGCCGATACAAGGTGTCCGAGCGACGCCGGGACGGGTCTCTGGTGCTCGTTCCCGAGACCGTCGAGGAGGTCACCGCCGAGACGGCGGATCGGCCGCTCAGCAGTGATGAGTTCCTCGATGCTCTCGATCGTCTCGGCGCAGCATCTTCCCAGCAGACCGGTTGATGAGTCCCACCTACGGGCTGTCTCCGGGCTTCGCCCGGGAGTTCGCGCGGATGCCACGTGAGCAGCGCCGCGCGTTTCGGGCAGCCGTAGAGAAATTGATCGAGGCCCTGCGGGAAGGCGCCGACCTGCCTCGCTCGCTGCGCGTCAAGCGCGTCCAGGGCACCAAGGACATCTGGGAGATGTCCTACTCGGGTGATGGCCGCGCCACCTTCCGCTACGGCTCCCAGATCAAGCCGGACGAGACGCACGTCGAATGGCTGCGCGTTGGCGGGCACGAGATTCTCTCGCGACCCCAGTAAGCGCTTTTTCTAGCTGGGTAGGTCCGAGGAGGCGAGTTTGAGATCACAAATTGTGATCTCAAGCGCTGTCATATGGTTCCCCTGATGGACGAGTCGCTGGAGCGCTACCTGTCTGCCTCGGAGGCAGGAGACATCGAGGGGATCATGGGCTCGCTCGCCGCGGACGTCGAGGTCGTCTCTCCGATCTCGGGGCGCATGGTTTTTCGGGGCCGAGATGACGTCGAGGTTCTACTCAGCGCTGTGTACGGGAGCCTGAAGGGGCTGCGCTGGACGCAAACGATCGGCGAGGGTGAGCACCGGGTAGCCCTGGGCCATGCGCGGCTCGGGCCTGTGCGAATGACCGACGCGATGGTCTTCGAGCTGGCCCCCGATGGCCGCATACGCAAGATAGGTCCCCACCTCCGGCCCTGGCTGGCTCTGACGCTGTTCGCGCTGGTCTTGGGGCCGAAGGTCGCTCGGCGGCCAGGCGTCGTTTGGCGAGCGCTTCGCGCCTGATCAAGGTGACGGCCCCGCTCAAGTACGTCGATCCCAACCGCCGGCCCGGCTTGTTCAGCCGCGTATACGCCGCGCTTGCCAACACGCGGCTGGGGCGGTTCATGTCGGTGCAGGTGCTCTGGAAGCTCGATCCGCACCTGATGCGGCTGACCCGGGGGCGCTTCGGGATGGGACTCGTCCTGCCGACTGCCCTGCTCGAAACTCGCGGCGCGAAGAGCGGCGAGTTGCGACGCAATGCGGTCATCTACTTTCACGATGGCGACCGGGTTACGATCGTCGCCTCGAAACTCGGCCTCCCGAGCCACCCGGCGTGGTTCCACAACCTCCAGGCTCATCCTGACGTCACCTTCGGGGGGATACCGATGCAGGCGACGGTGGTCGCTGACGAGGACGAGCGCGAGAGACTCTGGGCGCTCGCCGACCGCGTCTTCGCGCCCTACGCGGCGTATCGCCGGGAAGCGGCGAAGGCGAATCGGACGATCCCGATCGTCCAGCTCGTGCCGCGCGATTCAGGCGTCACCGGATAGTCGCGCCTCCGCCACGAGCCTGATCGCCTGCTCGATCGCTGTCTCGGGGAGGCCGCCGAAGCCGAGGACGAGGCCGGGCCGCCCGCCCGGCTTGAAGCGGTGCAGGGCGAGGCCCTCGAGGGCGACGCCGCGGGCCGCGGCGTCCGCGATCAGGCCGGGCTCGTCGACATCGTCGGGCAGCTCGGCAAGCTCGTAGAGGCCGGCGGCACCCTCCTCGACGCGAGCCTCGGGAAGGTGGCGCGCCAGGGATTTCATCAGCGCCTCGCGACGGCGCTGGTAGCGCAGGCGCATGCGGCGGAGGTGGCGGTCGAGCTCGCCGCGGGCGATGAAGTCCTGCAGGGCGAGCTGGCCGATTGTCTCCGAGCCGCGGTCCTCGATCGCCTTCACCGAGATCAGCGGCCAGCCCAGCCAGGACGGGGTGAGCATCCAGCCCAGCCGCATGCCAGGCACCAGGCGCTTGCTCGCCGAGCCGATGTAGGCGACGCGCTCCGGCGCGAGACCCTGGAGCGCGCCGACGCCGGCCCGGTCGTAACGCAGCTCGGCGTCGAAGTCGTCCTCGACGATCAGCCGCTCGCCGTGCTCGGCCCACTCGATCAAGGCCGCCCGCCGCTCGCTGCTCAGCACCCGTCCGGTCGGGAACTGGTGGGCAGGGGTGACGACGACTGCCGCGGCGTCGGTCGCCGCGAGATCCTCGACGCGCAGCCCCTCCCCGTCCACGGCGACCGGCGCCACCCCGATCCCTGCCTGCTCGAGGATCAACCGGTGCGCGTGCCAGCCGGGATCCTCGAGGGCGACCCGCTCGACGCCGCGATCGCGCAGCCAGCGGGCGATCAGCGAGAGGCCTTGGGAGAAGCCGGTGCAGACGATCAGGTTCTCCGGGTCGGCGGCGGCGCCGCGGACCCGCCCCAGGTACTCGGCCAGCGCCTCGCGCAGGGACGGGACGCCGCGCGGGTCCGGGTAGTCGACGGCGT
>DASUIY010000306.1:0-2684 GCA_036279555.1 Solirubrobacterales bacterium
CACCGGAAACGAGGTATTGGCTGGACAGCCAGTAGGCTTGGCTCGATGGCGGGTGGACGCGCAGCAAAGACGGGATTGACGATCGGCTTGGCGGGCACTGGGCTCGCCGCCGCCGGCACGGCCGCCGCCTGGCACTGGCTCGCTCGCCGCCCCCTGCCCAAGCAGAAGGGGACGATCGAGCTCGACGGGCTCGAGGGCTCGGTCCGGGTGCGCCGCGACCGCTGGGGGGTTCCCCACATCGAGGCCGGCAGCGCCGCCGACGTCTGGTTCGCCGAGGGCTTCTGCCACGGGCAGGACAGGCTCTGGCAGCTCGACTTCTACCGCCGCGTCGTCTCCGGCCGCGTCTCGGAGATGGCGGGCGAGGAGGGGCTGCCGATCGACCGGCTGATGCGGACGCTCGGCATCCGCCGCACCGCGGAGCGCGAGGCGGCGACGCTCGACCCCGAGCTGCTCTCCCTGCTCAACCGCTTCTGCGAGGGCGTCAACGCGGCCGCGGCCGACGCCAAGGCCCTGCCCTTCGAGATGCAGCTCCTGCGACTCGCCTGGAAGCCCTGGCGCCCGGTGGACATCCTCAGCCTCGGCAAGCTGCTCGCCTTCGGGCTCTCGACCAACTGGGAGCGGGAGCTGCTGCGCGCCGACATGGTGCGAGCGCTCGGCCCCGAGCTCGCCGCGCGCCTCGACGCCGCCTACCCCGCTGAGAACCCCGTCGTCACCCAGGAAGCATGGACAGGCGACGGGCTCGCGATAGTCGAGCAGATCGACGCCGTGCGTCACTCGATCGGCCTCGCCGCCGAGGCAAGCGGCTCCAACAACTGGGCGGTCTCCGGCAAGCTCAGCGCCAGCGGCAACCCGCTGATCGCCGGCGACCCGCACCTGCCGCCGAGCATGCCGGGCATCTGGTACCAGGTCGGCCTCAGCCTCGACGGCCGTTTCGTCCGCGGCGCCTCGCTGCCGGGCATGCCCGGCGTCTACATGGGCCAGAACAACGACGTCTGCTGGACCTTCACCAACGTGATGGCCGACGTCCAGGACCTCTTCGTCGAGCGGGTCGAGGGCGACCGCTACCTGTTCGAAGACGAGTGGCGCCCGCTCGAGATCGTCCGCGAGGAGATCCCGGTCAAGGGCCGCGACGCGCCCGAGGTGCTCGACGTCCGCATCACCCATCACGGGCCGTTGGTCAACGACGCTCTCAAAGCCGACGAGGGCGAGCCGCTCGCCCTGCGCTGGCAGACGCTCGACCAGCCGACCGCCTTCAAGGGGATGTTCGAGCTGCACGGGATTTCCTCCGGCCCGGAGCTGGTCGCCAAGCTCGCCGACCACGTCTCGCCCGCCTCGAACCTGATCTGGGCCGACCGCCACGGCTCGATCGGGTACAAGCTGATCGGCCGCCTGCCGCTGCGCGAGGGCGGTTGCCCCGACCTGCCGAAGCCGGGCTGGACGGGCGAGTTCGAGTGGGAGGGGACGATTCCCTACGAGGAGCTGCCCGAGAAGGTCGACCCCGAGAGCGGCTTCCTCGTCACCGCCAACAACCGCATCGTCGGCGACTCCTACCCGCACCACATCACCAGCGAGTGGCTCGACGGCTTCCGCGCTGAGCGGATCGAGCAGCTGTTGCGGGCGAGCAGCGAGCACGACATCGACGGCTTCGAGGCGATGCAGTCCGACAACCTCTCGATCCCGGGCATCGAGGCGGCGCGCAGGCTGGGCCGGCTCTCGCCGCGGGGCCAGCGTGAGCTCAGCGCGATCGAGCGGCTGCGCAGCTGGGACGGCCGGCTCGATCCCGACTCGATCGCCGGCACGATCTACCAGGCCTTCCTGCTGCGCCTGGCGCGCGAGGTGGCGCGGGCCGCGATCGGCGACCGCGACCTCTGCGAGCGCTGGCTCGACCGCGCCGACAACGGCTTCACGCCCCACATCACCTCGCCTTGGCGCTGGCACTCGCACCTGATGAAGCTCTGGGAGGAAGGCGACGAGGAGCTGATCGGCCGCCCCTGGGACGAGCTGGTGCTGGAGGCGCTGGCCGGTGCCCTCGACGACCTCGAAGAGCGCTTCGGCCCCGACCCCGAGGGCTGGCGCTGGGGCCACGTGCACGAGATGGAGTTCCCGCACCCGCTCGGCGAGGCCAACCCGCTGCTGCGCCGCCTGCTCAACCGCCGCCTCCGCGCCGGCGGCGCCCAGGAGACGGTCAGCCAGATCGCCTACGACCCCAACGACCCCTACCGCGCCGTCTGGGCGCCGAGCTGGCGGATGGTCGCCGACGCCGCCGACCCCGACCGCTCGCGCTGGCAGATGTTCACCGGCCAGTCCGGTCATCCCGCCAGCAGCCATTACGACGATCTCCAGGCCGACTGGCTCGAGGGCCGCACCCAGCCGATGGCCGGCGAGGGCCCGTGGCAGGAGCTGGAGTTGGTGCCGGGGCGCTAGTCGGAGAGGTTCAGCGAGGAGCCTTTCGCCTCGCTGACGGCGGTGACGAGCTCGACGATCTCGGCCGGGGCCTTGGCCGGAGAGCCGGCGTCGAAGGGAGGCTGGGGGTCGTACTCGATCCCCAGCTGGACCGCCTGTGCGACCTCGGGGCCGACCTCCTGGCCGACCAGGTGCAGGGCCATGTCGATCCCGGCCGAGACGCCGGCGGCGGTGATCGTCTTGCCGTCCTCGACGAAGCGGCCGCCGACCGGGTCGGCGCC
>DASUIY010000307.1:0-3151 GCA_036279555.1 Solirubrobacterales bacterium
GGCGGGCCGCGGGGCTGGGGGTGTGGGGCTCGGTCGCGCGCCAGGCCTCCTCGTCGAGGGTCGGGACCGAGAGGTTGACCGAGACCGGGAGGCGCTCCGCCATCCGCTCGTAGATCTCGACGTCGCGCATCGCCAGAGGCGACTTGGTCAGGACCGAGACGGGCGTGCCGGCCTCCTCCAGCGCCTCGAGGATCGCTGGCATCATCCGGTAGCGGCTCTCGACCCACTGGTAGGGGTCGGTGTTCGTCCCCAGCGCCACCAGCTCCCGCTTCCAGCTCGGTCGCGCCAGCTCCGCCTTGAGCAGCTCCGGCACATTCACCTTGACCACGATCTCCTGCTCGAAGTCCCGCCCGGCGTTCAGGTCGAGGTATGTGTGAGTCCGTCTGGCAAAGCAGTTGTGGCTGACGACGCCATTGGCGATGAAGTCGCCGGTCCCTGTCGTGATGTCGAACATGCGAATCCGACGACCAAGAGGCTCGACAGATTCAACACCAAGCCTTGCCTGTGACTTGAGTGCAATATCAGCAATGCAGCGTTTACGACTAATTGCGGTATCGATCTGTTGAAAGAAACGCTGCTGCTGCCTCAAGCCGCCAAGAAGACGCACATACCGACAACCGTTGCCTCTGTTGGTCTCAACAACATTTGCGAACCCGAGCATGCGCATGCTCTCGACAGTCCGGCCAATGATCGCTTCGTCTTTATTGGCGATCCTCAGAGAGTCGCTGCAGCTGCCCTCCGCATCAAAAATGCCAGCGAGAAATCCCCTGGACCAATCCTCGCTCGCAGAGGCAGGCCAGCAAATTAGCTCTCGGATTCGATCCACACCGTCACGCGAGGAAACTCGAATTGCATTCATCGGCCGATGACGCTCATTGCCGACTATGAACGTAAATGAACTGGTCTTGATTCCCTCTCTCTCCAGATACATCCGCGCTCGTCCCAAGGCCTCATCGTCAGTGAGCGCAAGGCGAAATTGGTGAACCATGCCATGAGACCCATTCTGGCGTACATATGTATATGAGCCAAGATGACCGTCTCCACGGACTAGTCCACAGAGATAACCACGGCGATATTCAGTGGTCTTCTCATTGCAAACGCCAAGAGCGCCCAACCCCATGAGTTTGTCGTTCGAAGTCAGGAATGGCCGACGCTTTCGGCCCTGTTCGGCTCCAACCACATACTTCCACCCCCGCCTTGAAAGGAAGCGGTGATCCCCACTAGCGATTAGCTCCGTTCCATCTTCCAGAGTGACCCGATATGCCTCTTTGCGGGTCATCCAATGGGCAAGGACACGTGTCACTGCGTAGCGTCGGTATGAACCACGACGCACTGTTCCGTAGATTTCATCGCCCACCCGCACCTCCGACAAAGGCTTCGTTCCACCTCCCGCCATGAGGATCTGGGTATCTCCCGCCACACAGTAGACGCAGGCATGAGTGCATCCCCGATAGGGGTTGATCGTCCAGCCGAACCCGTAGCGCCCCCCGGACACGCGGTTCAGCGCGGATTTGGCCCGCACCTCGTGGAAGTTGATCCCCATCGCCTCCGGCGCGTCGAACGTGCGGACGACCGTTCCAGCACCCACCCCTGGAAGACGGAGGTCGTTCTCGACTCGCTGATCATCCCAACGCATACGAACATATGTTCGCATACGGTCTAGTCGGAGCCTGGGAGGCCCTTCCCAAAACGCGCGGCAGGAGCCGCGCTGGAGTGTTTTGGGAAGGGCCTCCCAGGCTCCCACCCACCGCTTAGCTCTCGGGGAGCTTGCCCTGGATCACGTAGCGGAGGACATCCACAACTTGCTCCGATGTGCGTGCGGTTGCCTGCGCGGCGCGGTCGACCTCCTTCAGCGCGTGGTCGAGGTCGGTGTCGTGCAGGGTGACGATCGGCTTGCCGAGGGCGGCGGCGTAGCCGGCATCGAAGGCGGCGTTCCACTGGCGGTACTTGTCGCCGAAGCGGACGACGACCACGTCGGCGGCGCGGATCAGGGTCTGGGTGCGGATCGCGTTGACGCCGGCACCCATGTGGTCGCGCCAGAACGGCGTCCCCTCCTCGCCCAGCGTCCCCGTGCCGGCGTCGTCGGAGGCGGCGTGGTCGGTGACCGGTGCCGAGAGCTCGACCGGCAGCCCGGCCTCCCGCACCCCGGCCTCGATCCGCTCGCGCCAGTCGGAGTGGATCTCGCCGGCGAGGTAGACGCTCCAGGTTCGCTCGCCCATCGCCGCATCGTATGAGATAAATCACGTCATCTTGAGACGGATTTCCTGTGTAATCGCCTTGCTCTGCGCGCTGCTCGTCCTCTCCTCGCCGGCGACGGCGGACGTGCCCGTCTCCTACGTCGCCCTCGGCGACTCGTTCTCGAGCGGCGAGGGCAACGGGCCCTTTGACAGCCCCTGCCACCGTGCGCAGCACGATGACTCCGCCTACCCGCTCATGCTTCCCGAGCGGGTCGGCTACCTGGCCCAACCCCTCTTCCACGCCTGCACCGGGGCGACGATCGCCGACGTCCTGAGGAGTCCCCAGCCAAGCCGTGGCAACCAGCGCATCCAGCTCGAATACGTGAGCCCGGCGACCGAGCTGGTCACCCTGACCATCGGCGGCAACGACCTCGGCTTTTCGAAGATCGTCGCCACCTGCCTGAAACGGCGCGACTGCACAGGGCAGGATGACCTCGTCAACAGCGTCGAGGACGGCATGAAGGCCATCAAGGCGCAGCTCGTCGACGCGTACACGCGAATTCGCGAACGCATGAGCCCAAGCGGCATGCTCGTCGTCGCCGGCTACCCGCGGCTCTTCAGAGGGAGCGAAAGCCGCTGCGGCTTCTTCTTCTCCCCCGAGGAGACCGCCTGGATCAACTCTTTGGTGATTCGCGGTAACCGGCGGATCGCCGAGGCGGTCAGGGCAGCTCGCAATCGCAGCGGCAACGTCGCCTATGTCGACGTGAGCGAGAGCTTCGCCGGGCACGAGCTCTGCGGCGACGACAACCCCTACCTCCACAAAATCAAGCTCGCCTTCTCTCGCGGCTTGGTGAAGGGCAGCTATCACCCGAACGTCGACGGCCAAGCCGCCTACGCTCGCGCTTTCGCGACCCTCCTCCGCTCGCCAGCGATCCGCACCGCGCTGACCGGTCCATCTGGTCGAGTGGAGGCTT
>DASUIY010000308.1:0-3328 GCA_036279555.1 Solirubrobacterales bacterium
ACCCAACGTCAACCTCGACGCCTTCCTCGCCACGCTCGACGCCGACACCCGCCAGTACATCCAGCTCCTCGTCGCCGGCGGCGCGCAGGGGATCGGCGGCCGCGGCCGCCAGCTCTCCGGCGCCCTGCGGCGCTTCCAGCCCTTCGTCCACTACACCGCCGACCTCAACCGGGCCGTCGCGCAGCGCCGCGCCGCGATCGCCAGGGCGATCCACGGCTTCAGCCTGCTGACGACCGAACTCGGCCGCCACGACCGCGAGCTGGAACGCTTCGTCAGCTCCTCCAAGGCGGCCCTCGGCAACTTCGCCAAGCAGCAGCAGGCGATCCAGGAGACGCTGGTCGAGTTCCCGTCCACCCTCGGCACCGCCGAGGCGACCTTCGCCAGCGTCAACCGGTTCTCGAATGCCGCCCGCCCGGCGCTGATCGACCTGATCCCCCAGGCCCAGGCGCTCGGCCCGGCGCTGAGGGCGAACGAGCGCCTCTTCGAGCAGACGACCGGCCCGATCCGCGACCAGATCCGGCCCTTCACCCGTGAAGTCCGGCCCGTGCTCACCCACGCCAAGCAGGGCGCCACCGACTTCGAGAAGTCGGTGCGCGGCTTCGGCCGCTCGCTCGAAGGCTTCAACGGGTTCCTCAACGAACTCGCCTTCAAGCCGAAGGGCTCGCGGCAGAGCTACCTCTTCTACCTGCCCTGGCTCAACCACAACTTCAACGCCACTTTCAACCTCGACGACCCCGCCGGGCCGATCCAGCGCAGCCTGGTGCTGATCTCCTGCAACGGGACCTCGTTGGCCTACGGCCTCACCGCTGAAAAACCCTACCTGCAGACCCTCCTCCAGGGCGCCAGGATTCCGCGCCAGGGCGATCTGCCCCCGATCAAACCCGACCCCGCCGAACCCACCCGAACCTGCGGCCCGGGGACAGAATGAGCAAGCGCGCCCCCAGCACGACCCAGCTCCTCGTCATCGCCGGCTTCGCGCTGTCGTGCTTCGGCATCCTGCTCTTCCTCTGGATCACCTTCGGCGGGCCGACGCCGTTCAAGGCCAAGACCTACGAGATCAAGATCCCCTTCAAGGAGGCGACCCAGCTCGCGCAGCAGTCCGACGTGCGGATCTCGGGGGTCTCGGTCGGCAAGGTCCAGGACATCGTCCTCGCCCCGGACGGCAAGAAGGCGCTGGCCAAGATCGCGATCCAGGACAAGTACGGCCCCATCCCCCGCGACACGCGGGCGATCCTGCGCACGAAGACGCTGCTCGCCGAGACCTACGTCGAGCTCACGCCGGGCGACCGCGACGGCCCACCGCTGCCCGACGGCGGCACCCTGGCGCCGGCGCAGGTCGCCGAATCGGTCCAGCTCGACGAGATCTTCCGCACCTTCGACCCGCGGACGCGGGCCGCGTTCCAGAGCTGGCAGCAGGAAGCGGCGCTCGCGATCGAGGGCCGCGGCGAGGACCTCTCCTACGCCTTCGGCGAGCTCGAACCGACCTTCACCCAGGTCGACCGCATCTTCCGCATCCTCGACAGCCAGAAGCTCGCCGTCAACCGGCTCTTCAGCAACGGGGCGACCTCGCTGGAGGCGCTGCGCGGGCGCCAGGGCGAGCTGGCGGGGCTGATCCGCAACTCCAACGTCGTCTTCAGCACCGCCGCCGAGCGCGACCGTGACATCGAAGCGCTCTTCCGCGCTTTTCCCACCTTCCAGGACGAGTCGCGGCTGACCCTGGAACGGTTCGAGGAGTTCGCGGTGAAGGCCGACCCGGTGATGCGCCAGCTCGTCCCGGTCGCCGAAGAGCTCTCGCCGACCCTCGTCGCCTTCTCCAACCTGGCGCCGCAGGCGCAGGGCTTCTTCGAAGGCCTGCGGCCGGTGATCAAACGCGCTCCCACCGGCTTCCCGGCGGCGCGCAAGCTCTTCCGCGACGAGTTCCCGCCGCTCCTGCGCGCAATCGACCCGTTCGCTCGCAACCTCAACCCCCTCCTCACCGGCCTCGGCCTCTACAAGCGCGAGCTGGCCGCGACGCTGGGCAACGTCGCGGCGATGACGAACGCCACGCTGCCCAGCAATGCGGCGGGAGTCAAGGTCCACTACATCCGTGCGATGGGCCCGTTCAGCCCGGAGTCGCTGGCCACGTACCCCAGCCGCCTGACGAGCAACCGCACCAACGCCTACAGCCAGCCGCTGGCGATGAAAGCGCTCGCCTCGGGGCTGCCGAGCTTCGACGTCCGCCAGTGCAGCTCGGGCGTCACCGCGACGCTCGACCCCGAAACGCCCAGCAACGAAGTCTTCCAAGCGCGGGTGAAAAGGAACAGGGCGACCCCGGAAACCCCCGAGCAGGTTCTCAAAGCCGCGGAAGACTTCTTCAACCGCTTGAAGAAATACGCCTTCGGCGGGCAGACCGACTCCGCCGCGGTCCCGGCACCCGGCTGCGTCCAGCAGGGGCCGTTCGAGCCGGTCGGCAAAGCTGGGCCGGCGACGACTTACCAGCACACTTTCGAACAGGAATAGCTGGGCGCGTTTGGCGCGGCGGGCCCTGTCGCCGTAGGGGACCCACCACCCCCTCCGGTCGCTAAAGCGTCCTCGGAGGCGGTTCCCCCTACGACGCCACCCCCCGCGAGGAATGTCAAATCTTTCCCCCCGTATTTGCACGAGAGGCGCACGTGAGCTGGGTGGTCGTCTGGTTTGATCGAGCTTCGGGCGGTTCCGCCGCTTCGAGTCCTTAACTAGATCGAATGGCTTCCGCTCCCACAGCCCACGTCCCGCCGCAGAACATCGAGGCGGAGGAATCGGTGCTGGGGGCGATGCTCGTAGCCGAGCCGACGCTGACCCGGGTGATCGACGAGGTGAAGCTGAACGCCGGCGACTTCTACCTGGAGAAGCACGCGGCGATCTTCACCGTCGTCCACGACCTCTACGCCGCCTCCAAGCCGGTCGACGAGCTCAGCGTCGCCGAGGCGCTGACGCAGCGCAACCAGATCGAGGAGGCGGGGGGCAAGCACTACGTCTCCGAGCTGGCGGCCAAGGTGCCGGCCGCGGGCAACGCCAAGCACTACGCGGAGATCGTCCAGCAGAACTCGCTGCTGCGCCGCCTGCTCGGCGCCGGCCAGCAGATCCAGGGCTGGGTCCACGAGCGCGACGGCGAGCCGCGCGAGCTCTCCGAGCGGGCCGAGAAGCTGCTCTTCGACGTCGCCCACAAAGAGCAGGCGAGCGACTTCAAGCTGCTCTCGGAGATCCTCCACGACGAGGTCGACCGGCTCGAGAAGCTCTCCACCGGCGAGCTCGAGCTGACCGGCACCCCCTCGGGCTTTCGCGACATCGACTCGATCACCGGCGGGTT
>DASUIY010000309.1:0-3949 GCA_036279555.1 Solirubrobacterales bacterium
CAATTGCCGGTCTAATGAGACCGGCAATTTGAGTATCCGCCCGTCCGAGAGGCACCCCGCCGCTCCCCTCTTCGGAGCGGGTCCTTTAGGCCTCGGAGATGCCGAGGCGCGCGTAGACCCGGCGGAGAGGCTTGGGCGCCCACCAGTTCCACTCCCCGAAGAGGCGCATCAGGGAGGGGACGAGGAGGGCGCGGACGATCGTCGCGTCGATCATCACGCCGAAGGCCATCCCGATCGCGATCTGCTTGACGAAGAAGACGGTGCTGACGCCGAAGGCGAGGAAGACGATCGCGATCGCCACCGCCGCCGCGGTGATCACGCGGCCGGTGCGGGCGATGCCGACCGCCACGGCCTCTTCGTTGGAGTCGCCGAGGTCGCGCCGCTCCTTGATCCGCGCCATCACCAGGACGGCGTAATCGGTGGCGAGGCCGAAGATGACGGCAAAGAGGAAGACCAGGCTGGTCACCTCGACCGCGGCCGGCCCGGTGTAGTCGAGGGGCGAGTCGAGCCAGCCCTCCTGGAAGGCGAGGACGAGGATGCCGAGGGTCGCGCCCAGCGTCAGGGTGTTCATCACCAGCGTCTTCAGCGGCAGCAGCACGGAGCCGGTGAGCAGGAAGAGCAGCACGAGGGTGGTGAGGGCGATGATCGCGACGACCAGCGGCGCGTGCTCGAGCAGGCTCTGCTTCTGGTCGATGAAGCGCGCCGTGTTGCCGGAGACCAGCACGCTCGCGGTGCCCGGCGGGGCGAGGTCGCGGATCTCGTGCACCGAGTCCTGAGAGGGGCCGCTGAGGGCCGGCCCGGCGAGGGCGAAGTTGGCGAAGGCGACCTCGCCGGAGGCGCGGGCGAAGGGCGCACCGCTCACAACCCCGTCGACCGCCTCGATCCGGCGCTGGTAGGCGGCCAGCCGGGCCGGGCCGGCACGTCCGTCGACGGCGACGGTCACCGCCTCGGTGACGTCGCGCGGGTAGTGCGCTTCGAGGTAGCGGTAGGCGTCGTAGGAGGGCTGGTTGGGCGGCACCGCTTCGGCGCTGGGACCGGTCAGCGTCGTCCAGAGGAGGGGGGTGGCGGCGGCGAGCAGAAGCGCCGAGCTGGCCAGGGCGACCGCGACGGGGCGCCGCATCACCCCGCGCGCCAGCCGGTACCAGCCGTCCGACGTGTCCGAGACCGCCGGGCCGCGGCGGATCGAGAGCGCGTCGATGCGCGTCCCGAGCAGCCGCAGCAGCGAGGGGACGACGAGAAGCGCGATCAGCGAGGAGAGCACCGCCACCGAGGACCCCGCCACGGCCATCGAGTAGAGGAAGCGCTGCGGCATGAAGATCAGCGCCGCCATCGCCGCGGCGACCGTGAAGCCCGAGAAGAGCACCGTGCGCCCGGCTGTCTGCACCGTGCGCAGGTGCGCCTCGCGCGTCGCTCCGCTGTCGGCGATCTCCTCGCGATATCGCGAGACCATCAGCAGGGCGTAGTCGACGGCGAGGCCGAGGCTGAGCCCGGTTGCGATGTTGAGCGCGAAGACCGAGGTGTCGACGACGCCGGACATGATCCGCAGAACCAGCAGCGTGCCGACGATCGAGATCACCCCGATCAGCAGCGGGATGCCGGCGGCGACGACGCCGCGGAAGACGAAGAGCAGGAAGATCGCGAGGATCGGGAAGGCGATCAGCTCCGCCTTGGTCAGGTCTTCGCGGGTCTGGTCGTTGGTCTCGTTGAAGCCCTGCGCGAAGCCTGCCTCGGCGACGTCGAGCGGGCTGCCCTCGATCACCTTCGCCACCTCTTCGGCGGCAATCCCGCCCGCGTCCTCGATGTCCTCGGTCGAGAGGTTGACGGCGATCGCCAGGGACTCGCCGTCACGGGCGATCAGCGCTGCGCCGGCGGCCCGGTCGCGCAGCGGGTTGACGACGCGGCCGACGTCCTCGACCCGCTTGGCACCGGCCGCGATGCGGGCGACCTCGCCCCGCAGGGCGGGATCGGCGAGGTCGAGCTTGCCGCCGTCGGGGTTGCGGACGACGAGCACGATCGCCGGGTTGGGGTCGTAGCCGAGCGAGTCGCGCAGCAGCCGGGTCGCCTGCTCGCTCTCCGAGCTCGAGTCGGTGAAGCCGGCCGCCTTCAGGTGCTGCTCGACGTCGCGGCCGACCACCAGCGCCAGCAGGGCGAAAGCCCCGACCACGGCGAGCACCAGCTTCGGGTGTTTCCAGGTGAGGTTCGCGATCCGGGTCATCGGGGGTTCAACGCGCGGGCCGGAGAGGTCGTGAGAAGGACACCGGGGCAGAATGTACCAGAATTCCAAGTGATAACTTTGGATTTCAAATTAGGCTGCTAGAATCGAGTAATGACACGCCGCCATTACGGCCAGGCCTGCAGCCTCGCCGGCGCCCTCGATCGCATCGGCGAGCGCTGGTCGCTGCTGATCGTGCGCGAGCTGCTGCTCGGGCCGCTGCGCTTCTCCGATCTCGACCGCGCCGTCGGCGGTGCGCCGACGGACGTGCTGACCAAACGCCTGCGCGACCTCGAGCGTGAAGGCATCGTCGCGCGGCGCGAGCTCGACCCGCCGGCCTCCGCGGTGGCCTACGAGCTGACCGAGCTCGGCCGCGGCCTCGAGCGCCCGATCCTCGAGCTGGCCCGCTGGGGGCTCAACTTCTTCCAGATAGACGACGTCGACGAGCTCGAAGCGTCCTGGCTGCCCAACTCGCTGCGCGTCGTCCTCCAGCCTCCGCCCGACGCCGAGATGACGGTGCAGCTGCGCAGCAGGGGCAACAGCTTCCGCCTGCAGGTGGCCGACGGCTGGATCGCCGCCGAGCGCGGCGAGGCGGCCGACGCCGACCTGACCCTCGCCGGCGAGCCGCGGGCGATCATCAGCGCCCTCGTCCTCGGCGATGAGGACGGGGACGATGTGACCGTCGAAGGCGACCTCGCGGCGCTGGCGGCGCTGCGGGCGATGGTCGTCCTGCCCGAACGCCTGCAGGACGAAGCGCTGGACGAGGCCGCGACTACTGCTCGTACAGCTTGACGACGCGGACCGCGCCCTCGGGGGCGGCGTCGACGCAGAGGTTGCAGAGGACGCACTCGTCGAGATTTCCCTCGACGACTTCGACTCCGGAGCCGGTCGCCTTGAAGATGTCGACGGGGCAGACTTCCTCCAGCTTTGCGGCCAGCGCAGCGTCGGCGGCAGCCGAGGCGTCGACCTCGACGTCGATGAAGACCTTGCTCAGCGGCTCGCTCACGCCGCCACCCCCAGCTTCTCCTTGACCGCGTCGGGGATCTCGTCGATCCGCTCGACCACGCGGATGCCGGCTGCTTCTAGGCGGGCGATCTTCTCCGTCGCCGTGTCCTCGACACCCTCGACGATCGTGCCGGCGTGGCCGAAGCTCATCCCCTTCATCTCCTCGTCGTCCATGAACTTGCCGGCCATGAAGGCGACGATCGGCAGGCGGCTGTCGTTCTCCTTGACCCATTCGGAGAGCTGCGCCTCCATGCGGCCGCCGGGCTCGGTGTAGATCACGATCGCCTGGGTCTGCTCGTCGGCCTCGAAGTAGGGCATCAGCTCGGCGTAGGCGGAGCCGATGATCGCGTCGCCGCCGATCGAGACGGCGGTGGAGACCCCGAGTCCCGCTTGCGTCAGCGAGGAGGAGATCTCGGTGGTCATCCCGCCGGAGCGGCTCATCACGCCGACCGGGCCGGGGGCGTAGGCCTTGGCCGCGTCTTTGGCGGGTCCGCCGATGCCGCCCATCTTGCAGACGTCCGGCACGATCAGGCCGAGGCAGTTGGGGCCGATGATGCGGGCGCCGCGCAGGTTCGCCAGCTCGACCATCTGGGCGACGTCGCGGCGGGGGATGCGCTCGGTGACGATCACGATCAGCTCGATCCCGTTCTCGATCGCCTCCAGGACGGCGTCCTTGGTGAAGGCGGGGGGGACGGTGACGACCGAGCCGTCGATCGGCCCGCCGTGGTGCTC
>DASUIY010000310.1:0-2407 GCA_036279555.1 Solirubrobacterales bacterium
GGCGCCCCCACGTGCGCCAGGTCGATCTGCCGGGCGCCACGGTCAACTACGCCGAGATCGGCGAGGGCGAGCCGATCCTCTTCGTCCACGGAATCTCCGGCTCCTGGCAGAACTGGCTGGAGAACCTGCCCCACTTCGGCCGCGAGCGGCGCGCGATCGCGCTCGACCTGCCCGGCTTCGGCGCCAGCCCGATGCCCTCCTGGCCGATCGACATGTACGCGTACGGCCGGCTGCTGCACGACTTCTGCGAGAAGCTCGGGATCGAGCGGGGCGCGACCGTGGTCGGCAACTCGATGGGCGGCCTGGTCGCCGGCGAGGCCGTGCTCTCCGGGCCGGAGCGCTTCGACCGGCTCGTCCTCGTCTCGGCGGCGGGCCTGCTCAACACCTGGCTTCCCCATGAGAGAGGCACTGCCACCTCGCATGCATGGGGAACCTTCGGGCCCGGTTTCGGCAAGCTCGCGCGCGAGGTCGTCACCCGCCGCCGAGCCCGCTACGCGATGTTCCGGTTCTTCATGCGCTACCCGGGACGGCTGCGCAAGGAGCTGCTCTGGGAGCAAATGGCCTCGGGGCTGCCGGCACCGGGGTTCGCCGACGCCCTTGACGCGGCGATCGAATACGACGCCCGCCACCGGCTGGAAGAGATCGAGATCCCGGTGATGATCGTCTGGGGCACAGACGACTGGGTGATCCCGTCCCTGGCGGCACACAGCTACAACCGCCGCATCCCCCACTCCAGGCTGGCGATCTTCGAGGACACCGGACACGTTCCCCAGCTGGAGAGGCCAGCGCGCTTCAACGCGCTGCTCGACGAGTTCCTGGCAGAGCCGGCGGGACCAGGGGGTTCCGCTTAACTTTTTCGAGGATCGGTGGACGGCTGTCGCCGTTGGCGGAGCCGACGAAAAAGTACAAGACGCTCCACCCCCTGGCCCCGCCGGCTCGTCAGGCCGTCACGGCTCCCTGCGAAGCTGACGAAACGGTTGCGGCGTACTTGGCCATGACTCCCGGGCCGAAGGGGGACGGCGGGGAGTTGTACCCGGCAACCCGCTTGGCGATCTCCTCGTCTGAGAGGTCCACGTCGAGGCGGCGGCCCTCTACGTCGACGGTGATCCGGTCGCCCTCTTGGATCGCCGCGATCGGGCCGCCCTTCGCCGCCTCAGGGGCGACGTGGCCGACCATCAGGCCGCGGGTGGCGCCGGAGAAGCGCCCGTCGGTGACCATCGCGACGCTCTCCCCCAGCCCCTCGCCGACGATCGCCGCGGTGACCTGCAGCATCTCGCGCATCCCCGGGCCGCCTACCGGGCCCTCGTTGCGGATCACGACTATGTCGCCCGGCTCGATCTGCTGGTCCTTGACCGCGCGGAAGCATTCCTCTTCGGACTCGAAGACGCGAGCGGGCCCCGTCTGCTGGGTCCGCTCGGTGCCTGCGAGCTTCACCACGGCCCCTTCGGGGGCGAGGTTGCCGCCCAGGATCGCCAGGCCGCCTTCGCCCTTCACCGGATCGTCGAGCGGGCGCACGACCTCCTGGCCGGGAGCCTCGGTTGCCTCCCCCGCCACCTCGCCGATCGTCTTCCCGGTGACCGTGATCGCGCCCTCGTGCAGGCTTCCCGATTCGGCGAGCCGCTTGAGGATCACCGGCACGCCGCCGGCCGCGTAGAGGTCGGTGGCGACGAAGCGCCCGCCGGGCTTGAGGTCGGCGAAGAGCGGTGTCGCGCGGGAAATGCGCTCGAAGTCGTCCATCGTCAGCTCGATATCGAGCTCGCGGGCGAGCGCGATCAGGTGCAGGACGGCGTTGGTCGACCCCCCCGAGGCGCAGACGCAGGCGATCGCGTTCTCGAGCGAGTCGCGGGTGATCACCTTGCTCGGCCTGAGGTCGTCGACGAGGACGCTCAGGACCAGCTCGCCGATCCGCTCGGCGACCGTCCCCTTGTCGTCGTCTTCGGCGGGCACCATCGCCGAGCCGCCGGCGCTGATCCCGAGGGCCTCGAAGGCGCAGGCCATCGTGTTGGCGGTGAACTGGCCGCCGCAGGCGCCGGCGCCGGGGCTCGCCACCCCCTCCAGCTCGTGCAGTTCCTCGTCGCTCATGTCACCCGCGTTGTGGGCGCCGATCGCCTCGAAGATGTCGAGGATGGTGACGTCGCGCCCGTGCCAGTGGCCTGGGGCGATCGAGCCGCCGTAGAGGACGACCGAGGGAACGTCGAGGCGGGCCAGCGCCATCGCGCAGCCCGGGATCGTCTTGTCGCAGGCGCAGAGGGCGACGATCGCGTCGAACTGGTAGCCGCGCGCCATCAGCTCGATCGAGTCGGCGATCACCTCGCGGCTGACCAGCGAGGCCTTCATCCCCTGCGTCCCCATCGTCACCCCGTCGGAGACGGCGACGGTGTTGAACTCCATCGGCGTGCCGCCGGCG
>DASUIY010000311.1:0-5816 GCA_036279555.1 Solirubrobacterales bacterium
GGGCAGGTTGAGGTGGACGGGCCCCGGCCGGCGCTCGCCCCGTGCCGCTGCCAGCGCTCGGCAGGCGACGGAGCGATAGTGGAGAAGCCCGTCGTCGTCCGCCTCGTGCGTCCCGACTTCGCAGAACCAGCGGACCGAGGAGCCGAAGAGCTTCACCTGGTCGATCGTCTGCCCGGCGCCGATGCCGCGCAGCTCGGGCGGGCGGTCGGCGCTGAGCGCGATCAGCGGCACGGCCGATTCGTCGGCCTCGCAGATCGCCGGGTGGTAATTCGCGGCCGCGGTGCCGGAGGTGCAGAGCATCGCCACCGGCACGCCCGTCGCCTGTGCGGCGCCGAGGGCGAAGAAGGCGGCGGAGCGCTCGTCGACGATCACCGAGACCTCGATCTCCGGCTGGCGCCAGAGCGCGACGGCGAGCGGGGTGGAGCGCGACCCGGGGGAGATCACGGCCTGGCGCAGCCCGCCCCGCGCCAGCTCCTCGACGAAGGCGGATGCAAGTGCGGTGTTGGCGTTAGTCGTATCCACGCGGGGAAGCCTATTGGCGACTTTCCCGTCGCTATAGGGCAGGAAAGTCGCCAAGCACTACAAGCGATGTGCTTCCAGGGCGGCCTCGTCGATCTCAACCCCGAGGCCGGGACCCGCCGGTGAGTGAAGCATGCCGTCGCGTAGCTCGCACTCGACCGAGGCGATCGTGGAGGAGAAGAGCCGCTGGGTGGCGAGGCCGTGAGCCAGGGGCCCCGGCCTTCGATTCCGGCGTCGAGCGTCTGCGCGACCTGGGCGCCGGCGGCGATCCCCACCGGCCCGTCGAGGGCGCTCGAGACATAGGACGGCAGCACCTCCGCGATCTCGATTGCGGCCTCCGGCCCACCCACCTTGGAGAGCTTGATTCCCGCGAGCGCGCATGCCTTCATGTCCCGCGCCCGCTCGGCGTCGGCGCGGGTCTCGACGCTTTCGTCTCCGGCGATCGGGATCGAGGTGGCGCTTGCGATCTCGGCCGCCTCCTCGAGGCTGGCGACGGGCTGCTCGGCCAGCTCGACGTCGAGTGGCTCCAGCTCGGCCAGCGTCCGCATCGCCGTATCGACGTCCCAGGCCGCGTTGGCGTCGACCCGAATCCGCGCCTGCGGGCCTACCGCCTCGCGCACGGCCCGCACCTGACCTACGTCTTCGCCGATGCCGAGCTTCAGCTTGAAGCTGGTGAACCCCTCCTCCGCCCAGGCCAGGGCGTCGGTCGCCACCGCGGCGGGCTCGCCCGCGACGAGGGTTGCGTTGCACTCGACCGGCTGCGACGGCGTCGGCGCCCCCGCGGTCTCACTCGACGTCATGCGTCCGCGAAGGTCGAGAAGAGCGGTCAGCCCCGCGCAGCGCGCGGGAGGGGAGAGGGCGATGGCGTCGCTTCGCAGCGTCGCCTCGTCGAGCGAGTCGCGGCGGCCCAGTGCCTCGAGCTCCTCGACCACCTGCACCAGCGCCACCCCGCCTCGCAGCGACAGCGGCACGGCTTCGCCGAGGCCGATCAGGCCGTCGTCGGAGCGCAACCGCAGGAGCGCCATCTCGCGCCGGTCGAGCCGCCCGCGCGCGGTCACGTAGGGCGTGCGAAACGGCAGCGCGTAGGGGATGACCTCGACCGAAGCGATCCTCATGCAGACAACAGTAGACCGGCGGAGACGAGCAGGCTGAAGGCGGCCAGCAGGGCGCCGGTGCCGGCGAGGGCGCCGTTGAGGGAGGGGCCGTCGGTGCGGTTGGTCATCGCCCGCATCGGGCCGATTGCCATGGGGAGCGCCAGAAGGCCAATCAGCGGCAGGAGGCTGCTTCCGGCGCCGACCAAAGTGATCGGCAGCACGACGAAGGCACCCAGGACGAGCATCCGGTAGAGGACGACGGCGTTGTGGCGGCCCGTGCGCACCGCCAGGGTCATCTTTCCCGCCCTGCGGTCGGTCTCCAGGTCGCGCACGTTGTTGACGACGAGGATCGCCGTCGAGAGGAAGCCGATCGCGATCGACAGCCCGAGCGGCAGCGCGGCGAGTTCCTCCACCTGCACGTAGAAGGAGCCGTTGACGGCGACCAGGCCGAAGAAGAGGAAGACGAAGACCTCGCCCAGCCCCGCGTACCCGTAGGGCCGCGGCCCGCCGGTATAGAGGACGCCCGCCGCGATCGAGACCGCGCCGATGAGGAGGATCACGATCCCGGCCACAGCCGCCAGGTAGATGCCGCAGGCGACGGCTATCGCGAACGCGATCCAGGTCGCGTTCAAAACCCGCTGGGGGGTGACCAGTCCCGCCGAGGTGACCCGTACGGGCCCCAGCCGGTCGGCGGTGTCGGCTCCCCGCCGCGCATCGGAGTAGTCGTTTGCCAGGTTCGTCCCGATCTGGATGAAGATCGAGCCGACCAGCGCAGCGATAAATGCCCCGACCCTGGGAAGCTCTCCCACCCATTCGACCGCGGCCGCCGTCCCGACGAACACGGGAGCTATGGCCGCCGGCAGTGTCCTTGGCCTTGCGGCCATGACCCAGATCCTCACGGCCGCCTCGGGAACTGCCCGAAATCGGGCTGCCGCTTCTGCTTGAACGCCTCGCGCCCCTCGCGGGCCTCGTCGCTGCCGTAGAAGAGCAGATTCGTGTCGTGGGCCAGCTGCTGGATCCCGGCGTAGCCGTCCTCGTGGGCGTTGAAGCTGGCCTTGACCAGGCGCAGGGCGAAGGGCGAGAGAGCGAGCATCTCGCGGCACCAGGCGACTGTCTCTCTCTCGAGATCGCCGAGCGGGACGACCGCGTTGACCAGCCCCATGCGCTCGGCCTCCTCGGCGTCGTACTGGCGGCAGAGCATCCAGAGCTCCTTCGCCCTCTTGGTGCCGACGAGGTCGCGCAGGAGGGAGGCGCCGAAGCCCCCGTCCCAGGACCCGACCCTCGGGCCCGTCTGCCCGAACCAGGAGTTGTCGGCGGCGATCGTCAGGTCGCAGCAGAGGTGGAGCACGTGGCCGCCGCCGATCGCGTATCCGGCCACCATCGCGACCACCGGCTTCGGCAACCGCCGCATCTGCACCTGGAGGTCGGTGACGTGGAAGCGGCCGAGGGAGGCGCCCTCGGCGACGTAGCCGGTGTCGCCGCGGACCTGCTGGTCGCCGCCCGAGCAGAAAGCCCGCGTCCCCTCACCGGTGAGGATCACCACCCCGACCCCGGTGTCCTCGCGGGCCAGCTCGAGCGCGGCCGAGACCTCGACCAGCGTCTGCGGCCGGAAGGCGTTGAGCACGTCCGGCCGGTCGATGGTGATCTTGGCGATCCCGTCGGCCACCTCGTAGCGGATGTCGCCGTACTCGGCGGCGCTCCTCCACTCGATCGGTGCGTAGAGGTCCTCTTGGGGCGGGGCTTCCTTGTGGCGTTTGGGCATGATGGGCACGATATCCCGGCCGCTATGAAACTCGACAACTGGCTCGCCCAGAGATCGCAGAGCTGTCCCGACCGCGCCGCCCTCGTCGCGGATGGGTCCGAGGTCACCTACGCGGAGCTGGAGGCGGAGGCGACCTGGGTCGCGAGGCGGCTCGCCGCGCAGGGCGTCCGCCGGGGGTCCGTCGCTGCGCTGACGATGCACCCGAGGCGCGAGCAGGTCGTCCTCGTCCACGCGCTGATGAAGCTGGGGGCGGTGCTGCTGCCGCTCAGCCCGAGGCTCTCCGCCGAGGAGCACGCGGAGATGATCGCGGCGGAGGAGCCGGCCGTCGATCTCGGCGACGCCGGCGAGCTGACCCAGACCGAGGCCGACATGCCGCTGCTCGGCGAGCACGACATGGACGAGCTCGCCTGCAAGGTGATGACCAGCGGCAGCACGGGGACGCCCGACAGGGTCGGCCTCACCTACGGCAACTTCCTCTGGAGCGGCGTCGCCTCCGCCTTCAACATCGGGGTCGACCCCGAGGACCGCTGGCTCTGCTGCCTCCCGCTCAGCCACATATCCGGGCTGGGGATCGTGATGCGCTCCGTCATCTACGGCACGACGGCGGTGGTTCACGACGGCTTCGACACCGACCGTGTCGCCGAGGCGCTCGAGCGCGACCGGATCTCGGTCGTCTCCCTGGTGACGACGATGCTGACGCGGCTGCTCGATTCCGGCGCCGACCTCTCCGGCCCCCGCACGATCCTCGTCGGCGGCGGCCCCGTCCCCGAGGACGCGCTCGAGGAGGCGATCGGGCGTGGGGCCACCGTCGTGCAGACCTATGGCCTCACCGAGGCCTGCTCGCAGGTGACCACGCTTGCCCCGGCCGACGCGAAGCGCAAGCTCGGCTCCGCCGGGCGGCCGCTGCTGACCACCCACCTGCGGATCCAGGACGGCGAGATCCTGGTCCAGGGGCCGACCGTGGCGCCGGGCCGCGCCGACGCCGACGGTTGGCTGCACACCGGCGACCTCGGTTGCATCGACTCCGAAGGCTTCCTCTACGTCGAAGACCGGATGGACGACCTGATCGTCAGCGGCGGCGAGAACGTGACCCCGGCCGAAGTCGAGAAGGTGCTGCTGCGCCACCCCGCAGTCGCCGACGCGGCCGTCGTCGGGCGCGAGGACCCGGAGTGGCAGCAGGCGGTGACGGCAATCGTCGTGCTCGAGGACGGCGCCGAGACGACGCCCGACGAGCTGCGCCGCCACTGCGCCGAGTCGCTGGCCGGGTTCAAGGTGCCGAAGCGGGTCGAGCTGGCGGCGGCGCTGCCGCGCACCCCGTCCGGCAAGCTGATGCGGCGCGCCCTCCGCTGAAGTCGGCTAGCCTGCCGCCCATGCCCAAGGACATCTTCTACGACTCAGACGCCGACCTCTCGCTGCTCGACGGGAAGACCGTGGCCATCCTCGGCTACGGCTCCCAGGGGCACGCCCATGCGCTCAACCTGAAGGATTCCGGCGTCGACGTGGTCGTCGGCCTGCGCCCCGACTCCTCCAGCCGCGCCAAGGCGGAAGAGGCGGGTCTCGAGGTGCTCGACATCGCCGACGCCGCCAGCCGAGGCGACGCGGTGATGATCCTGCTGCCCGACGAGAAGCAGGCGGAAGTATGGGAGACGGACATCGCCGACGGCATCGCCCCCGGCAACCTTCTCCTCTTCGCCCACGGCTTCGCCATCCACTTCGAGCAGATAGTGCCGCCGGCCGGCGTCGACGTCGGCATGGTCGCGCCCAAGGGCCCCGGCCATCTCGTCCGCCGCCAGTACGAGGAAGGCAACGGGGTTCCCTGCCTGATGGCCGTCCACCAGGACGCCAGCGGCGACGCCCACGGCCTCGTCCTCGCCTATGCCTCCGCGATCGGCGGCGGCCGCGCCGCGGTGATCGAGACGAGCTTCAAGGACGAGTGCGAGACCGACCTCTTCGGCGAGCAGGCCGTCCTCTGCGGCGGCGCCTCAGAGCTCGTCCGGGCCGGCTTCGAGACCCTGGTCGAGGCCGGGTACGACCCGCGCCTGGCCTACTTCGAGTGCCTGCACGAGCTGAAGCTGATCGCCGACCTGATGTACGAGAAGGGCATCCAGGGGATGCGCTACTCGATCTCCAACACGGCGGAGTACGGCGACATGACACGCGGCAAGCGGGTCATCGGCGAGGAGTCTCGCGCCGCGATGAAGGAGATCCTCGGCGAGATCCAGTCGGGCGAGTTCGCCCGCGAGTGGATCGCCGAGAACCGCGCCGGCGGCGAGAACCTCTCCCGCATGCGCGAAGAGGGCAAGGGCCACCAGGTCGAGAAGGTCGGCAAGGACCTGCGCGACATGATGCCCTGGGTGGATCAAGAGTTCTGAGGGTTGCCCGGGCGGGCGGCGGTGCCCCTATCTGGGAATTGATGTCGCACGCACGCGCTTCGCGCGTGC
>DASUIY010000312.1:0-2838 GCA_036279555.1 Solirubrobacterales bacterium
TCAACCGCCGAGAACGCTGGGACGCTCGGTCAAGGCGCCCAGGCCGGCCTCAAAGGAGGACGGGTCGTCCAGTGCTGCGAGAAAACGGTTCGCCTCTTCTGGATTGAGCGCAATGCTCGCTCGCTCGGCCAGAACCTGCTCGGCCTCTCGGCGCGCCGCCTGCCGGACGAACTCGCTGAGCGTCTGGCCGCGGGCGGCGGCGGCGGCCTGCTCCAAGTCACGCTCCTCGTCCGTCATCCGGATCTCGATCCGGCGGGTCTTGGCACTTGTCGGCTCCATCGGGTACAGAGTGTACGGCACTTGTACGGAAGTGCACCGATGTGATGGCGCCCGCCGGCTGACGGGCGCCGCGGCTCGTCGCCTATTCGACCGTCAGCGTGCCTTCCATGCCGGCTTCGCGGTGGCCGGGGACCGAGCAGAAGAAGGTGTAGGTGCCGGGCTTGAGGTTGACGGTGGTCGAGTCGGAGGCATCGGCGATCAGCTCGGTGGCGCCGACCTCTTTGCCGCTGGAGTCTTCGATCGCGACGTCGTGGGTCAGCGACTGTGGGTTGTCGAAGTCGATCGTCACTTTGCCGGCTTTGGTCGTGGCTTCGGTCGTGGTGTAGGCGAGGGCGCCTTCGGGGTCGGCTTCGAAGCTGAGGGTCGAACCCCCACCGCCCCCTTCGGCGCCGCCACCGGCGTTTTCCTGCCCGCCGGTTTCGGCTTCCTGGGTGGTTTCGCCGCCTCCGGTTGCGGTCGTGTCGGAGTCGTCGCCGCAGGCGACGAGGGCGAACGCTGCGAGGGCGAGTGCGAGGAGTGCCGCGACCTTCTTCATGGCTGGGGGTCCTTTCCGTCGGGAGGAGCGCTCAGTGAGACTGTAGCTGCATGTGGGGCGTGTGTCGGTGCGGTTCAGCGGCCCTTGAACTCCGGGGTGTCGCCGCCGAAGAAGGCCTCGACGCCGTTGCGCAGGTCCTCGGTGGCCATGCTGTCGGCGATCCCGTGGCGCTCCAGCTGCAGGTGCTTGGTGATGTCGTTCTCGATGCTCTGGCCGGTGAGGATTTTGGCCATCCGCACGTAATGGGGCGCCTTCGCCGCCAGCTTCTCGGCCTTCGCCCGTGCCCGGCCCATCAGCTCATCGGGGGCGACGACCTCGGAGACGAGCTTCTCGGCCAGCGCGTCCTCGGCGCTCAGGTTTGGGTCGTTGAGGAGGATTTCCAGCGCCCGGCTCGGCCCGACGATGCGCGGCAGGAAGTAGGTCATGCCGCCGTCGGGGGAGGCGCCGATGCGGCCGTAGGCGCAGGCGAAGAAGGCCTCCTCCGAGGAGATCCGGATATCGCAGGCGAGCGCCAGCGAGAAGCCGGCCCCGGCCGCCGGGCCGTTGACGGCGCCGATCACGGGGTAGGGGATGCGGCGGAAGTCGACGATCGCCATGTGCAGCGCATCGGCGCCGCGGCGCACCTGCGAGGGCAGGTCGATCTCCTCGGATGAGGCACCCTCTTTGAACCAGTTGACGTCGCCGCCCGAGCAGAACGCTTTCCCGGCGCCGGTCACGATCAGCGCCCGCAGCGGCGCCTGGTCGGCGAGCCAGGGGAAGGCGATCGTCATCTCGGCGATCATCTCCGGGCTCATCGCGTTGAAGGCCTCGGGCCGGTCCAGGGTGAGCGTGCCGATCTCCCCGTCGATCTCGATCTTCATCGTCTCCAACTCGGGTGGGCTGCTCAGCGTCTCCGTGGTCATCGTCTCTCCCTCTGGCGTGAAATTTGGCCTGGTCGATCTGGCCGGCTGGCCAGGAGCCTACCCTTTGCCCTGTGAACGACGGTGAGGACAGGACGCAGGCGACGCGGGCGGAACGGATCGCGCAGCAGCGGCGCGAGCTGCCCGACTCGCCCGGCGTCTACCTCTTCCACGACGGCGAGGGCGAGATCCTCTACGTCGGCAAGGCACGCTCGATCCGCAAGCGGGTCGCCTCGCACTTCTCCGGCGGCGAGACCCGGCTCACCTCGCGCGTGGACCGGATCGAGTGCCTCGTCACCTCGACCGAGGCCGAGGCGCTGCTTGCCGAGCAGAGCTTCATCAAGCGCCACCGGCCGCGCTTCAACATCCGGCTGCGCGACGACAAGTCCTACCCCTACGTCTGCGTCAGCCTCGACGAGGACTACCCGCGCGTCTACTTCACCCGTGAGAAGCACCGGCCCGGCCGCGCCTATTTCGGCCCCTTCTCCAGCGCCAAGCGCGTGCGCGAGACCCTCGACCTGCTCGGCAAGCTGTTCCAGTTCCGCACCTGCGAGGGTGCCGAGCCCGGCCGCCGCTCCGGCAGCCCCTGCCTCGACTACTTCATCAAGCGCTGCGGGGCGCCCTGCGTCGGCTACGTGAGCAAGGAGGAGTACCGGCGCAACGTCGACGCGATCGTCGACTTCCTCTCCGGGCGCTACCGCCAGGTCGAGGCCGACGAGCAGGCGAAGATGGAGGGGGCGGCGAGCGCGCGGGAGTTCGAGCGCGCCGCCCTGCACCGCGACCGGCTGAAGGCGATCCAGTCGCTGTTCGAGCGCCAGCGCGTCGCCGGCGGCTCGGTCGGCACCGCAGACCTGATCGGGGTCGCGGCCGAGGGCGCCGACGCCAACGCCCAGGTCTTCCAGGTGCGCGACGGCATCCTCGCCGAGCGCCAGAGCTTCTACCTGGACAACCAGGCCGAACGCGAGCTGTCCGAGGTGGCGGAGGAGTTCGTCGGCCAGTACTACTCCGCCTCGCCGGCGGTGCCGCGGACGATCGTCGTCGGCCCCTACCTGCGCGACAGGGTCGAGCTGCTCGAGGCGGCGCTGGGCGAGCGGCGCGGCGGCACGGTCGAGGTGCGGGTCGCCG
>DASUIY010000313.1:0-4610 GCA_036279555.1 Solirubrobacterales bacterium
GATTCGACGGCCCTGCTGGCAACCCTCGGCGACGATCGCATGGACAGCGTTCGCCGGGCCCACGTGAAGGACGTGACCGATGCGGTCGAGGGAGGGGGCGGACGGGTGGTCAAGACCCTCGGCGACGGAGTGATGTCGAGCTTCGAGAGCGCTCTCGGGGCGCTGCGCGCCGCGGCCGCGATCCAGGCCGCGGTCGAGCGGCTCGATGGCGAGCGGGGCGGGATCGGGCTTGCGGCCAGGATCGGGGTGGCGGCGGGGGAGCCGATCCCCGACGGCGAGGATCTGCACGGAATGTCTGTCGTGATCGCGAGCCGCCTCTCCTCTGCCGCGGGAACGGGGGAGGTTCTGGTCCAGGACCTGGTTCACGGACTGGTCGCGTCGCGTGACGGAGTCGCGCTGGAGGAGGGCCGCGACTACGACCTCAAGGGGGTTCCGGCGCCGGTACGGGCATCGCGGCTGCGCTGGCGCGAGTTGAAACCGAGCTACGACGGAAAAGCGGTCGCGTCCGCGGAGGCGGATGGCTCCGATGGGCCAGGGCGCGAAGCAGGCGATTCGCCGGCCCATGTCCGGCTGCCGCCGACCCTTGCCGCCTACGCCGAGGAGCCGCTGATCGGCCGCGACCGTGAGATCGAAATGCTGCGCGAAAGCACGGCACCTCGGCCGGGGCGGCGCGCTGCGCTCATCCTGGGCGAGCCGGGGATCGGCAAGACCCGCCACGCCGCTGCGACGGCGAGCGAGGCTCACGCGGGTGGCGCGACGGTTGCGCTGGCGCGCTGCCCGCCGGAGACGGTTGTCCCCTTCGAGCCATGGGTGCGGGCGATCGGCGAGCTGGCGCTGGCCGGCGATGAGGAATGGCGCCGGACGCTCACCGCAGCTGCGGGGCCGGAGCTGTCGGCGCTCGTGCCGGAGCTCGACCTGGGCGCCGATTCAAGCGAACAGGCCAACGCCGGCCGCATCGTCGCCGCCGAGGGGGCTCGCTACCGTCTCCTGCGCGGAATCGGCGCGGCCCTGGGCTGCGCCGCGCGAGAAGGCCCCCTTTATCTGGTTCTGGACGACGCCCAATGGTGCGATCCTGCCTCCGCGCAGGCGCTCCGACACCTGCTGGAGAGTCCGCCGACCGCTGAGCTGTCGCTTGTCGTGACGGCACGCGAGGGCGAGTTGGGACGCCGGCATCCCGTCGCCAAGGCGCTCTCGGACCTCCGCCGCACCGGCGACCTGGCGGAGCTGAGCCTCATCGGTCTCGATGCCGCAGGGACGGCGGCCCTGGTCGAGGCGAAGTTGGGCCGGGCGATCGCCCCGGCCCTGGCTAGGCGCCTCTCGGAGCGCACCTCGGGCAACCCCTTCTTCGCCAGTGAGCTGGCCCGCGACCTCGACGGTCGGGGAGCGCTGCGCGACGATGAAGCGCTCGCCGCAGCCCCCGTGCCGGACGCCGTCACCGGACTGGTTGAGGAGCGTCTGACCGGGCTCGATCCCGCCACCGAGCGGCTGCTGACCGCAGCTGCCGCGATCGGGCCTTCCGCTCCAATCGCCCTTGCCGCCAAGGCGGCCGAACTGGACTCCAAGGCAGCCGAGCACGCCGCCCGGGACGCGCTTTCGGAGCGGCTCGCCGAGGAAGTGGCGACCGCGGAGCCGACGATCGCCTTCACCCACGCGCTCGTTCGCGAGGCGCTGATCGCGGAAATGAACGATGCTGGCCGAGCTCGCCTGCACCTGGCGATCGCGCGCGCCTTGGAGGAGACACCGGACCCAGAGCCGGCAGAGCTGGCTCGTCATTACGGACTCGCGGTGGAGCTGGCCGGGACCGAGCCGGCGATGGCCGCTCATCGGGCCGCCGCAGCGAAGGCGGCAGCGGGACATGACCACGAGGCGGCCGCCGCCAACCTGCGCCAACTCCTCTCCCTGCTGCCCGCAGACGACCTCGCCGCGCGAGCGCCGATCCTGCTCGAGCTTGGCGAGCAGGACTTCCTCAGCGCGGACTTGATACGGGCGCGCGATTCTTTTCGCGCCGCCGTCGAGACGGCCCGCACGACCGCGGACAACGTCACCTTGGCGCATGCCGCGCTCGGCTTCGCCGGCGGCGACATCGGCTTCGGCTGGGAGGTCGGCACCGACGATCCGACGACCGTCGCGCTCCTACGCGAGGGCCTGGAGGCCCTCGGCGACGCGGAGCCGCGTCTCGCGCTACGGATGATCTTTCGCCTGGCCTACCTGTTGACCTTCACCAAGGAGGACGAGGCCCTCGCCGCCCTCGCCCGACGGGCAGAGAATCTCGAGAACAAGATCGGCGACGCAGAAGCGCATGTCCTCTCCCGGTTCACGCAGCTTGCGGTTGGCTTCGCCCGCCGGCCCGATCCGCTCGACCTCGAGGGCCTGGTCGAGGACATCGATTCCATGCCCGAGCTGCTCGCGCCCGCCGAGGAATGCGGTCGCGAAGACCTGCTCTTCCGGGTCGTGCAGTGGTCTGCGGTGGTCAACTACTCGATGGGTCGCATCCCAGCGTGCGAGCGGGCGGTGGAACGAGGCGCCGAGATCGCCGACCGTCTCGGCAGCCCCCGTTTCTCCTGGGAGGTGGACCTGAATCGTTCGATGAGGCTGGTCGATCGCGGCAGGCGCGCCGACGGGGAGGCTTTGTCACGTCGCGCCGGGGAGGTGGTGCGCCGGCTGCGCCCGGACATCCAACTCTTCGCCGAGCTCGGCGTCACCACGTCCAACGGTTGGATCTACGGCGGCGAGACGGCGATGCCAAGGCGCGTCTTCGAAGCGCTTGATGCCCAGCTACCGCGGGGCGCCATCGTGGCCTGGGGGGTGGCCCTGAAGGCTATCGACGGGGACCCCGAGGCGGCGCGGCGCCAGCTGCGCTCCCTGCTGGAGGGCGACCTCGACGGTTTGCGGCATCCGGATGGGCACCTTCCCGCTGCCGTCTGCTATCTCGCCTATGCGGCGGTCTGGATTGGCGATCTCAAGGCCGCGGAGCGGCTGCGGCCGCTGCTGGAGCCGATGCGGTCACGACTGATCGTCGCGGCGCCCTTGCTCTGCTACGGCCATCAGCCGGAGTGGCACCTCGGCCGGCTCGATCTGCTGGCGGGTCGAGTCGACGTCGCCACCAGTGAGTTGCACGATGCGGTCGCGCAGGCGGACGAGCTGGAGCTGGTCTGGGCGAGCGCCCTGGTTCGAGTCGATCTCGCCCGGGCCTTGTACCGTGGGGGAGAAACCGAGCGGGCGCTGAGTGTCCTCTCCGAGGCGGAGACCATCGCGGCGCGGTACGAAGTCGGCTGGGCAGTCAAGTGCGCCGCCGATGCCCGCGCTGAGATCGAGGGGCGGGAGCCGCCGAGCCGGCAACCCCGCGCTGAGCGAACCAAGAGGATTCGCGCGCTCGCGACGCGGGGCGGTCGCCGCGCGCTGGCGTCGATGGTGCGCGACCTCGACGACGGCGAAATCGAGCGTCGCTTCGTCGACCCGCGGCGGCAGCGGGCATTGATTCGAGCGATGGCACGCGGATTCCAGCCCGCCGAGGCAGCCGGCTTTGACGGCACGATCGTCTACGAGCTGCAGCCCTTCGCGATAGAGGCGCCGATGGAGGCGCCGTGGCGCTGGGCGGTCGAGGTCGACGCCGATGGCGGTCGGGCGCGCCTCCTTGAGCCGGCGCCACTCGATCCGGCCGTGACGATCCACTTCGGCCTCGCCGACTGGGTGCGTGTGATGGCCGGCGTCGACGATCCCCTTTCCGTCATGGTGGCCGGCCGCGGCAGCGTCGAGGGCGACGTCACCGTTGCCGCCCGCCTGGAGACGATGTTCGGAGTCCGGTAGGGCCCACGATTCAGACCCCGGCGTTCTGGTCTAACTCCAGCTCGAAGTCGCGGGCGATCATTCCCAGGGCCGCTCTGGCCTCGAGAAAGGCGAGGTTGCGACCGGGACAGAAGCGTGGTCCGGCGCCGAAGCTGAGCGATTTCGGCGCCCGAGTCTCCTCGCTGTCCTCCAGCCAGCGCTCGGGATAGAAGTCTCGCTGCGGCCCGCGGCGGTGCGGACGGCCTGGCGCAGGAGCAGGATCAGTCTCGTGCCGGCGGGTACCGTCGTCCCGCAGATCGTCTTTTCCTAAGGGGGCTGTCGCCAAAGGCCGGCGCAGCCTCGGCGCGCATGCGCTCTGGACGGGCCTGGAACCCAGCAACCAGACCGTCCAGCCGATGGTGTGGGAGGTCGTGTCCTCACCCGCGAGCAGGACGGTGACGACGTTGCCCGCGATGTCCTGGTCGGTGAATCCCTCTCCCGTGCGCTGGGCGGCCAGCATTCCCTCCAGCAGGTTCTCCGGAGCCTCCACCAGCTCCGGTCGTTCCTCCATCCGCACCCGCGCCTGGTCGATGAAGTTTCGGACCGCCCCGAAGATGGCCTCCAGCGCCCGATCGAGCGCCCTGTCGGCGGGCAATTTCACCCGACGCCAGTAAGGAAAGGGGGGTCCTAGACGACGGGCGGTCATGCGCATCACCCGGTGGATGTGCCTTGCAGCTCGACATCCCCGCGCTCAAGACTGTTGAGGTCGCCCGTGTGGATACGGTCGTCAAGCTCGCCGGTTCCCTTGGCGTCCCGCCAGGGGACTTGCTCGATGGGATGGGATG
>DASUIY010000314.1:0-5595 GCA_036279555.1 Solirubrobacterales bacterium
GCCTCCGCCTCCTTCCAGGGCGCGGGCAACGTGGCAGCCGAGCCCCCCGCCGCCCGCAAGCCCTGCGCCAAGGGCAAGGTCCGCCGCAGGGGCCGCTGCGTGAAGAAGGCCAAAGGTGGCAAAGCCCGCCACAAGCGACATAAGAGGACGGCGCGCCACAGTCGCGTGGCGAGGTAAGCGATGGGTAGGCGTCTCCCGCTCAGGACTGGGGCGCTCGCCGTGGCCACCATGGCCTGCGCGGCGGTGGCCACTGCGGCGACAGTGCAGTCGGGCGGCCTGCGCATAACCACCCTGGCCCAGATCAAGCCCTACAAGCTCCCCAGGGACAAGCCCGCCCCGATCGCCGTCTTCGTCGCCGGTCACCTGCGGGCATCGAACGGAGGAATCCCTCCCCAGCTGCAGCGCCTGAAGATCCAGGTCAACAAGCACGGCCTGCTGCAATCAAAGGGCCTTCCCGTCTGCCAGGTCCCCGAAGTGCAGCCGGCTTCCTCAGAAAGAGCCCTGCAGAACTGCCAAGACGCCCTGATCGGCTCCGGTCGCTTCTGGGCCAACATCGTCCTGCCCGAACAGGGCGCCTACCCGACCCAGGGACGCCTCTTGATCTTCAACGGCAGGGAAAGGGGCAGGCCGGTGATCCTCGCCCACATCTTCACCAACCATCCCTTCAACTCCTCGTTCGTCATCCCCTTCTCGATGAAGAAGATCCACGAGGGGCCATACGGCACAGAGCTGAAGGCCTCGCTCCCCCAGGCCCTGGGCAATTGGGGCTACCTGGACAGGATCAAGCTCACCTTGAAGCGCAAATACCGCTACCGGGGAAGGCAGCTCTCCTACTTCAACGCCGCCTGCCCGGCACTCGGCAACTCGAAGCGCGCCTCCTTCCCCCTCGCCTATGCGGAGTTCCACTTCGCCGGGCGCAAGCCGATGGGGGCGACGGTCAACAAGACCTGTGGGGTCAAGGAATAGAGATGCGACAGGAGGAGAGATGAGAAGAGGCGCCATCGCAACAGCAGCAATGGCAGTGCTTGCACTCATGGCAAACCCCGCCCATGCCATCTATGACCCCATCGGCTCGGGCCAGACTAAGCTCGCCCTCGACAAGGACTTCATCTCCTTCCTGAAGGAGAACGCCATCGCCTTTACCGCCAAGGCAGGCGCCAAGCGCAAGGGCAAGGCGATCACCCTGCCGGTTATCTCCGGCAACGTCGATCCCACCCTGGGCAAAGGGGAGATAGACAACGGAGGCGCGATCTCCTTCCAAAGCGCCAAGGGCACGGTCCCCCTGCGCAAGGTGACGGTCAACGCCAAGAAGGACGTGTTCACCGCCAAAGTGGGGGGGAGCCAGTTGAAGGTGGCGACCTCGACCAAGCTCTCCACCAAGCGATCTGGCTTTGGCACCTACCTCACGGCGAAGCAGTTGAAGCTCACCGCCAAGGTTGCCACCCGCCTCAACAAGAAGCTGCGGCCCAAGGTCGAGTTCGAGGAGGGACAGCTGCTCGGCATCCTCACCTCCGACGCCCAGCCCCGCCTGGTGACGATCCTCCCCCAGGGCAGAGTCACCCTGGTCTTCGACGCGGCCTTCGTGGCCAAGCTCGACGCCCACTTCGTCTCCCTGAATCCGATCTTCCCCGCCGAACACGTCGGTCCCACTTTCACCTTCCCGGTCATCGGCGGCTCCCAGCTTGCCCCCGGCGGATCGGAAGGGACGCTTCGGACGGGCGGCCAGGTCGAAATGCTGCAGCTGGGAGCCGGCCAGGTCTTCTGGAACGAACTCTGGCTCGACATGGCAGCCAAAGTGGACTCGGCAGAAGTCGACATCGAGCCCACCCCCGCCTTCCCGGGGAAGCTCGGCCGGATCGGGGTTCTCGACCTCGGAGCTACCTCCTTGGCCGCCAATCCAGGGGCGAGGACGATCTCCACCTCCAACGCGCCGCTCACCCTCCAGGCCCAGGCAGCAGCCCAGCTGAACGACGCCTTCGCGGAAGGCAAAGCGGACTTCGTGGCGGGGGAAGTGGTCGGAGCCCTGTCCTTCACCGCCCAGGGGCAGTAGCCCGGAGGCAGGGTGCAGCGGTCGATCGAGCAGGCGCGTGTCGAGCTCGGCGAGCGCCTGCGCGTGCGAAGGAGGGAGATCGAAGAGGCGCTCCTCACCCGCACCTACGCGATCGCCGATCCCAAGGAGGCAGCAGACCCCGAATACGAGCAGGGGCTGCGAGCGGCCGTCTCCGCCTCCCTGGAGTACGGCCTGGCCGCTGTGGAGCACGGGGAGGAGCGCTCTCCCCAGGTGCCGATCCTGCTCCTGGCCCAGGCTCGCCTGGCCGCCAGAAACGGCGTCCCCCTAGACACCGTCTTACGCCGCTATTTCGCCGGCTACACGCTGCTCGGCGACTTCATCGTCCAGGAGGCGGGGGCGGCCAACCTCGGGGAGCCCTGGCTGAAGCAGCTGCTGCGCGAGCAGGCGGCGCAGTTCGATCGCTTCCTTGCCACGGTGGCGGAAGAGCACGGGAGGGAGGACAGGGTGGTACTGGGCAGTCCAGAGGGGCGCCGCGCTGAGCAGGTCGAGCGCCTCCTGGCCGGTGAGCTGCTCGATACGTCGCAGCTGGGGTATGCCTTCGACGGGTTCCATCTCGGCCTGCTGGCCTCCGGCGTGGACGCTCGGGAGGCTATCCGCGAGTTGGCCGGAGAATTGGATCGTCGCCTGCTGGTCGTCGACCGAATCGACGGCACCGTTTGGGCATGGCTCGGCGGCCGTCGCTCCCTTGGAGCCTTGGAAGTCAAGTCTCACGTCGCCTCGAAATGGTCCGCGACCCTCTGCATCGCCCTCGGCGAGGTTGGCGAGGGACTCACCGGTTGGCGCCAGACGCACCGCCAGGCAAAAGCGGCATTCGCGATCGCCCTGCGCCAGTCCGAGCACCTCGTTCGCTATGCCGACGTTGCGTTACTTACCGCGGCTCTTCAGGACGATCTGCTCTCCCGCTCGCTGCGCGATCTCTACCTTCTGCCGCTCTCGGGCAAGCGGGACGGTGGCCCCGATTTGCGTGTGACCTTGAGAACCTACTTCGTTGTCGGTCGCAACGTCTCATCTGCGGCGGCAACGCTGAACGTGAGCCGTCAGACGATTCGCAACCGAATCCAAGTCACGGAGGAACGACTGGGGTGCAAGCTCGAGGATTGTGGGCTCGAGCTGGAGTTCGCCCTTTACCTCGATGCCGGCGAGGCAATCTCGCTCCAATACGACTAGTTCGCCGCAGCTCAACTTGCCAAATTGACCAAGCTCAGCGTTGTCGCAGCGTAGAGACTCGTGCATCCACGCCATCCTCGGTGACCCTAGAAGGAGAGAATAAATGCGCATCGCGTCCCATTGCCCCCTTGGGCAACGCACACTCAAAGCCTCGAGTACAGTGGCCGTGGCGCTCGCGCTTCTCCTTGCTTGTGTCGTGGTGCTCGGAAATCCCTCAACGGCGCACTCCGAAGGAACCGGTGCGGCGTTTGGGGGCCTTCCCGAACAGGAACGCGCACCCATTTGCCGAAACAGCGGCAATCGGATAGTCGTTGTTTACGCCCACCTGTCCGGGTATAATGAACCAGCGCCCACCGAAACTATCCGCAGCGTCGTCCGGCGCACGAACTGGAAGATCGCCGACCAGTCGTCGATCTCGAGCGGCGGGGCTCGTGTTGTGGACATGGCGGTTGAGTGCACCTCAGGGGGGGTCCCCAAAGTCCATGACCTCATCGTCACTGGCTTCACCGCGGAATTGATGAAGGAGGCTCTCGATGAAGACCTCTACGGCTATCCGACGGTATCCAATCCCGGACCTTCGGGCGCAAACGCGATCAAGTACCTGGTGTTTGCCGCGGAACCGCCGCCGGGAGTGAAAGTCGGTGGCCGAGGCGGCACATTTGCGAACGGAAAGAAGAACGACGCATCAAAGTCGATGACGAACGAAAATGCGACAAGTACGGCATTTGCGCTCACCGTAGGCACCCAGGTCAAGTGGGAAACGCATGTCCCGATGCACGAGATGCTCCATACGTTTGGAGCTGTGCTTGGCACGTTTGGCCCTGCGGACAAAAGCTACGAACCAGCCCCCTTCTCATCGTATCGAGGCCACTGTGTGGATGGGGTGGACATCATGTGCTACGACGACAACGGGGGGCATAGCCCCTGGGGGGAATACAACGAAGAACGGTGTCCGGGCAGCTTCTCTCCGGTGACGGTCCCCATCGATTGTGAAAAGGACACCTACTTCAGCGGAGCGCCTGCAGCAGGGACCTGGCTCGCCACGCACTGGAACCTGGCTGGGCCTGAGAATCCCTTTCTGACGACCAAAGCCACTCAGGCGCCAAAAGCGACGACGAAAGCCGGTAGCCCCATCGACTCGAATAGCCTGGTTGTTCGCGGCAACGTCACGCCCAATGCCGACTACGGTGCGTATTACTTCAAATACGGAACCACCACGTCCTATGGCGCTACCACTCCACTGGAACGTGCGCCAAGCTTCGGGTCGTCGCCGGCCGATGTCAGCGCCGAGCTGAGCGGTCTGGCGGCGGGTACGACCTACCACTATCAACTGGTTGCGACAAACGACACGGGCCAGGTCGTCACCGGGGCCGATGAAACGGTGACGACCACCAATGCGCCCGTGGCGTTCACAGATCCCGCTGCCGTTGCTTCTGGTGAAGCCGCGGCCACGCTCGAGGGCAGGGTCAACCCCAACGGGCTCACCACCACGTACTACTTCGAGTACGGAGAGACGACTGCCTACGGAGCCAAAGTTCCGGTTCCCGCCAAAGATGTGACGACCGGGCAGCTGTCCGGAGGGCTTTGGCAGGTCGAGGAGTCGATCGGCGGCCTCAAATACAACACGACCTACCACGCGAGGCTCGTTGCGGAAAACGCGGATGGCAGCGGTGACCCGGGAGAGGACATCACCTTCACCACACCCAAAGCGATACCCAGCGCGATAGCTGAAGCGCCCACCGACCTGACGCCCAACGAGGCGACGCTGCGTGCCACGATCGACACGAAGGGAACGGAGGCGTACTACTGGTTCGCGTATTCGCCCAACAAAGTTCTCGTCGACGGGAAACCGGTGGAGGAGTATGAGCTCACCGAGTTCAGGCACATCGCTGCAGGGGAAGGCCCGGTCTCGGCCAGTGAGGAGATCTCGGGGTTGAAACCGGGAGCTTCTTACCACTTCGCTGTCGCCGTGAGCACGACCGAAGAAATGACCGACCTCAGCGATGAAGTCTCCTTTACGACGCCGGTGGAGCCGGCGGTGACGGGAGAGGCCTCGAATATGACGGCCGATGCGGCCACGCTTCATGGAAAGGTGGGCCCCAACGGCGTCGCGACGACCTACCAGTTCGAATACGGCCCAACGACTGCCTATGGGTCGGTGGCGCCTGCCTCGCCTAAAAGCGCGGGTTCAGGCTCCGGGCACGTCGCCGTGAGCGAGGAAATCGCAGGGCTCCAGCCGAAAACGACCTACCACTTCCGCGTCACGGCGACAAATGCAAAAGGCACCGTGTACGGCGAGGACAAGACCTTCTCCACCTGGGCCTCCTGGTCCCTCGCCTCCACCGCCAACCCCCAGC
>DASUIY010000315.1:0-3663 GCA_036279555.1 Solirubrobacterales bacterium
TGAGATGGGCTGCCAGGATGGCGATCACGAAGTCGCCGTCGACGAACTCACCGTGGCGGTCGACGGCCAGCACCCGGTCGCCGTCGCCGTCGAAGGCGAACCCGATCGTCGCCTCCGAGCCGGCGACGCGCGCGGCCAGGGCGTCGAGGTGGGTTGAGCCGCAGCCGTCGTTGATGTTGCGGCCGTCGGGCTCGACGGCGATCGCCTCGACCGTCGCGCCGAGCCTTTCGAAGATCGCCGGGGCGGCACGGAAGGTGGCGCCGTTGGCGCAGTCGAGCATCACGGTGTGGCCGGAGAGGTCGAGCGGGAAGGCCGCCTCGAGCGCTCGCAGGTAGTCCTCCAGGCCTCCGTTCAGCTCCCGCACGTGACCGGGCTCGGCGACGGCGGCCTCGGCCTCGATCAGCGACTCCATCCTCGCCTCGGTGCCGTCGTCGAGCTTCGTCCCCTGCGCGGAGAAGAACTTGATCCCGTTGTCGCGGTACGGGTTGTGCGAGGCCGAGACGACCGCGGCCAGGTCGAGGCCGAGGCGCTTGACGAGGATCGCGGCGGCGGGGGTCGGCAGCACGCCGCCGAGCAGGGCGTCTCCGCCCGCGGCGGCGATCCCCGCCGCCAGCGCCGACTCCAGCATCGGCCCCGACTCGCGCGTGTCGCGCACGATCAGCACCTGCGGTCGAGCGACCTCCAGCGAAGCCGTCGCGGCCCGCCCGATCGCGGTCGCCAGCTCAGCCGTCAGGAACGTCCCAGCCTCGCCGCGCACACCGTCGGTGCCAAACAGTTTTCTCTTATCCGTCATCGGAGCCGAACTTCTATCTCTAATTGCCGTTGCAGCAAGGGACTGAGGGCGCGAAAACCGAGACTGGCAAGGACGCAGGGAGGCTGGCGAGGGAGCGCACAAGTTAGTGCGTGACCGAGCCAGCCGACCGAGGACGCCGCCAGACGAAGGTTTGCAGCGTCCTCAGCGCTTGCTGAACTGGGGACGCTTGCGGGCCTTCTTCAATCCGGCCTTCTTGCGCTCCTTGGCCCGCGCGTCGCGGGTGAGGAAGCCCCGGCGCTTGAGCTCGCCGCGCAGCTCCGGGTCGATCTCGGTCAGGGCCCGGGCGATCCCGTGCCGGATCGCGCCGGCCTGGCCGCTGATGCCGCCGCCGTGGACGCGCACCCGGACGTCGACGTTGCCCTCGTAGCCGGTGATGACCAGCGGCTGCATGGCTGTCGTCTGATGCAGGGGACGGGGGAAGAACTCCTCCAGCCCCCGCTTGTTGATCTCGACCTTGCCGCTGCCGGGCAGCAGGGTAACGCGAGCGATCGCCGTCTTGCGCTTGCCGGTGGCGAGGAAACGGGCGTCGCCCTCCATCTTCGCCGGGGCTCGGCTGGCGGCCTTCGGCTCCTCGACGGCGTCGCCGACCAGAGCCGCCTCGCGCTGCGCGCGCTCCTCCTCTTCGGCTTCCACGCGAGCCTGCTCCTCAGCGCTCAGCGGCCGCTCCTCAGGCTCGACCGCGATCGGCTCCAGGTCCGCCCCCGGAATCACATCCTTCTTCTCAGCCTTCTTCTCCTCGGCCTCGGGCTCCTCGGCCTTCTCGGCCACAGGCTCCTCAGCTTTCTCCTCCTCGGGCTCAGCCTCGTCAGCGACCTTCGCCTCGGCCTCTCCAGCTTTCTCCTCCCCAGACTCCTCGACGGCATCGCCTTCGGCCTGAGGCGTCTCGGACTCAGCCGCCTCATCCGCGGGTGGCGTGGAGGATGGGGCGTCGCCCGCAGCTTGCGAGGACGACGCGTCATCCTCCGCGACAGGACCCGCGGTCTGATCCGCCTCGTCCTTCTCCGGGGTCGCCTCGTCCTTCTGAGTCTCGTCGTCGATCAAGTCTGGATCTCCATCGGTTTGGGCTGTTGCGCCTCATGAGGATGCTCGGGCCCGGCATACACCTTCAGCTTGGTCAGCTGCTGCCGCGCGAGCCGGTTGCGGGGGAGCATCCCCTTGACGGCCTTGCGGATGACCTCCTCGGGACGCCGCTCGAGCATCTCGGCGAGCGTCCGCGACTTGATCCCACCCGGGTAGCCGCTGTGGCGCCAGTAGCGCTTCTGCGCCAGCTTGTCGCCGGTCACGTGGATCTTCTCCGCGTTGACGACGACGATGAAGTCGCCGGTGTCGACGTGGGGCGTGTACTCGGGCTTGCGCTTGCCTCGCAGGGCATCGGCGATGCGGGTCGCCAGGCGGCCCAGGGTCTGGCCCTCGGCGTCGACGACATACCAGTCGCGCTGGCGGTCTGCGGGTGTGGCTACGTAGGTCTTCATCAGAGAAAAGCCGCGGGCAGCGCCCAGCGGCCCCGGCATGATAGCCGCCGCGCCGCATCCGCGTACACGCCGCCCCGGTGTCTATACTGCCGCGCCAACAGTGCCGAATCCCAGCCGCACAGGTGGCTGGGAGCGGAGGAACCGCAGGAACCGTTGCAGGTTCCCGGGGCGAATCGGCCGAACAGGTCGTAGCGCAACTCTTTCAGCGCGAGCCCGACAGCTAACTCCGCAGGCGAACGAAAGAGAGAGTGGCAGTGGTAGGCAAGACCACCCGGCCTCGGCTGGCGGGAACGTATTTCACTATCGCGGCGATGGCGCTGCTGCTCTGCCTGGCGGCAACCGCGACCGCCAGCACGGGCGGCGCGCCGACCGCGGCCGGCAGCCCGCCGCCACCTGGCAGCCCCAGCGGCACGCCGGCCTCCGACACCCCCAGCGCCGGCGCCCTGCGCCTGGCCTCGGCCCAGACCACGCCGCGCAAGTCCTTCTACTACGGCTTCCGCTACCCCAAGCTGAGCTTCTCGATCGCCAGCAGCCAGGCGCAGAACGACATCCGCATCGACGTCGTCGATGTCGCGGGCGCCAGCGTCCGCACCTTCTTCCGCAACGACGTCGCCCCCGAAACCGAGACCGCGATTCGCTGGGACGGGACGACGAACGACGGCCGCACGGCCCCCAACGGGCGCTACACGTTCCAGGTCTCCTCGCAGGCCGGTGCCCTCGCCGCCCGGCTGGCAACCCCCTCGGAAGCGCCCGCCCTCGGCTTCGCCTTCTACGGCTATGCCTTCCCGCTGCTCGGCGCCCACGACTACGGCGGCAGCGGCGCCGTCTTCGGCGCGGGACGCTCCGGCCATACTCACCAGGGCCACGACGTGATGGCCGAGTGCGGCGTGCCGATGATCGCGGCCCGCGGCGGCCGGGTGCAGTACTCCGGCTACCACGGCGCCGCCGGCAACTACGTCGTGATCGACGGCAGGGGCACCACGCTCGACTTCATGTACGCCCACCTTGCCGAACCGTCGCCGCTGAAAACGAGCGACACGGTCCGCACCGCCCAGCCGATCGGCATCGTCGGCGACACCGGCTCGGCCACCGCCTGCCACCTGCACTTCGAGATCTGGACGGCCCCGGGCTGGTACGAGGGCGGCAGCCCGGTCGACCCGTTGCCCTACCTCGAAAAGTGGGACCGCTACAGCTGAGCTCGTTCGGGGCCGCGGCCTGAGGCCGCTCGCCCGTCCCCACGGGTAACGATCGCCAGCGCGATCGCCACCGGAACCGTCGCCGGCAGCGTGTCGACGGCGAAGAAGAGCAGGTCGAACGAGAGCGCCAGCACGGCGACGAGCCCCGCCCCAACCCACTGCCGACGGGCCTGAAAAGGCC
>DASUIY010000316.1:0-2634 GCA_036279555.1 Solirubrobacterales bacterium
TGCAGCTCCTCGGCCAGGCGCTGGGGGTCGGCCGGCGGGACCAGCAGGCCGTCGACTCCGTCGGTGACGACGTCGCTGTAGCCGGCGATCGCCGAGGCGATCACCGGGGTGCCGGCGGCGAAGGCCTCGGTCAGGACCATGCCGAAGCTCTCGCCCGAGAGCGAGGGCGCGCAGAGCAGGTCGGCCTCGTGCAGGGCACGATGCAGCTCCTCGCCCGAGACCCTGCCGCGGATGTCGAGGTGGCGAAGCATCTCGGGGTCGGCGAGGTAGCGCAGGACGTCCTCGCGCTCGGCGCCGATCACGGTGAGACGGCTGGGCACGTGCTCGACCAGGGCGCCGAATGCCGAGAGCAGGACCGGCAGGCCCTTGCGCTCCTCGGGCCGGCCGACGAAGAGCACGCGCAGCCCCTCCCCGGGCGGCTTCGGGCCGGCGGGGGCGGCGGCGAGGTCGACGCCGTTGGGGATCACCTCGTAGTGGCCGCCGAACCAGCGGCGCCCGGTCCAGGCGGCGGCCTCGGAGACGGCGATCCGCGCCGAGAGCCGGTTGAAGACGCGCCTGGCGCCGAGCGCCGAGGCGACGTGGTTGGGCAGGCCCTTGGTCGAGTAGGCGTGGAAGGTGCCGATGGCGGGGGCCCTGGTGCCGAGCGCGGCGTTCCACCCGACCAGCGGCACCAGCGGCTCGTGGATGTGGACGACGTCGAAGCCGCCGCGGCGCAGCTCCCGCCGCGGGGCGCGGACGCCGCCCGCCGGGAAGGGCGCGAGGTTGGAGATCGCGCCGTTGGAGGGGATGCCGACCGTGCGCCCGAGCGGGATCAGGTAGTCGGGCGCCCCGCGCGGCTCCGGCGCGGCACGATGCATGCTGCGGCTGAGCCGGCCGGGTGGATCGAAGGGAGCGAGCACGCGGACGTGGTGGCCGCGTCCGAGGAACTCCTCCGCGAGCGCCTCCACGTGCCGGTTCACGCCGCCCTGGTAGGTCCAGGAATATGGCGAGACGAGGGCAACTCTCACGAACTGCGAAGCGTAGAGGATCTGGCGGTCCCCTCGGCCCAGGCGAAACCGGCGAAGACGAGCAGGTAGGCGCTGCCGACCTCCAGCACCAGGGCGCCGGAGTCGTTGGCGAGCGTGCCGGCGACGGTGGCGGCGAGGGCTCCGAGCAGGCCGGCCCACAGGGCGGGCGCGTCCTGCAGCCAGGAGCGCAGGACGTCGCGCTCCCAGGCCGCCAGGGCGGCGAGGCCGAGGACCAGCGGCAGGAAGGCGAGGACGACGGGCCGGGTGAAGCTGTGCGCCGAGAGCTGCAGGCGGCGCTGGGCGACGTCGGCCACCTCGCCGAGGCCGCCGGCGTCGAGGACCGACCTGGTCAGGTGCGCGTTCGCACCCGTGAGGAGGTCGATTACTGCGATAAATCCCAAAAACACGAAAAAAGCTGTCATGATGAGTGCAAGGGCCGCGTGTCGCCATGGAGTCGCGACCTTGTAAACGGCGGCCGCGGCCCCTATTGGCATCACGATCGCGGCACCAACGTCAGCCCCGAAGCGCCCGGCGGCGAAGACGAGGGCGGCGAGCAAGCCGGTGACGGCGAACGCAAGCGCGCAACGGCGCTTGTCGAGTGCTGGCCGGAAGCCGGCGAGCACGGCACCGGTGCCGGCGACTACGAGCACCGCGAGCAGGGCCTCGAGCTCGTTGCCGATCCCGTAGAAGCGGACGCCGAGGCCGGGGTTGGGGCCGAGCAGCGAGAGCGAGGTCAGCGGCGAGCCGGCGATCACGTCGAGCGCATAGGCGAGCACGACGAGGCCCGAGGCGACCGCGAGAGCCCGGTAACCGCGGAAGACGAGGAGCGTCGACGCCGCCAGCAGCGGCGCCCCGAACATCGCCAGCAGCTGTTCGCTCTCCTGGCTCGGCTCCAACGCCGCTCCCGCGAGCAGCAGAAGCGGCAGGTAGACGACGCTGAGCGCGAGCAGCCGGACCGCCACCCTCGCCACCCGGCCGGAACCGACCAGCGCGGTGAGGCCGAAAACGGCCAACCAGACCAGCAGGCTGACCCCGATCACCGGCCCCCGCCGCTCCGAGACCACCGCCATCCGCCCCCCCAGCACCTCGATCCCCGCTACGTCGACGCTCCCCTCCGCCCGGATCGCCTGCCCGGACATCGCCGAGGGCACGCCGATGCCGAGCCGCCCCAGGATCGTCGGCGCGACGTCCGTGGTCAGCACGTACCCATCCGTCCGCGTGCTGTCGGAGGTCAGGTCTCCGTCGAACCCCTCCCCCGCGATCCCAATCGCGAGCGCCTCATTGGCCTCCGGCGGCGCCCGCTCGATCGCAATGAGCAGATCGCTGCCTCGGAGCCCGTCGACGAGCGCCGGCAGCTCTCGCACCTCGACCCTCCGCACCTGGCACCCCTCCCCCGCCCGGCGAAGCGTCGCCGCCAGCAACCCCGGCTCGATGTCAGCAGGAGCCGACCCCGCCCGCTCAATCACCGCCCGCGAATACCCCGGCCCACAAATCTCCCCGCCCACATGAGCCGGAAGCTCCTCGTCATAAAGCGAGTCGAACACCCGGTTCCCCTGCGAGATATCCAAATACGTCTGAGCTGCCGGCACAGACCCCAAGCCAGCGCTAAGCAACCCGGGCGACATCC
>DASUIY010000317.1:0-7671 GCA_036279555.1 Solirubrobacterales bacterium
GACGACGTGGCAGTACCAGTACTTCGCGCTGAAGGCGGAAGGCAAGCCGGTCGCGGCCAGCCCGGCGAGCCAGGGCTTCCTGCCCGAAGAGGGCGCGACGGGATGGTCAGACACCTGGATGATCAGCTCCGAAGCGGCGCATCCCAATTGCATGTACATGTGGATGGACTGGATCATCGAACCGAAGGCGAACGCCCAGGTGGCGGAATACTTCGGCGAGGCGCCTGCCCAGGAACTGGCATGCGAACAGACCAAGAACCCGAACTTCTGCGCTGAATACCACGCGGAAGAACCCGATTTCTGGAAACGCGTCTACTACTGGAAGACCCCGCTCGCCGACTGCGGCAACGGGTCCGAAGACTGCAAGGACTACAACGACTGGGTCCAGGCCTGGACCTCGATCAAGGGTTGAGCCGCAGGCTCGCCAACCTGTTCCACGGGCGCCCCCGCCTTCAGGCGGGGGCGCTCCTGGCGGGCCCCGCCGGCTGGCTGGTCGTCGGCTACCTCGGCTCGCTGGCCCTCCTCCTCGTCGCCTCGCTGTGGTCGGTCAACGCCGTCAGCGGCGAGCTCGAGAAAAGCCTCGGCTTCGAAAACTTCGAAATCCTCTTCGACGAACCGGTCTACCGCGACATCATCGGTCGCACGGTCCTGATCGCGGCGCTGGTGACGATCACGGACGCGCTCCTCGCCTTCCCAATTGCCTTCTACATGGCCAAGGTCGCGAGTCGCCGGACCAAGGCGATCCTCGTCGTCGCGGTGCTGATCCCACTCTGGTCGAGCTACCTGGTCAAGGTCCTCTCCTGGCGCAACATGATCGGCGGCGGCGGGCTGATCGACTGGGCCCTGGAGCCGCTCGGCCTCAGCGGGCCCGGCTACGGCAATGCCGCGGTCTGGCTGGTGATGAGCTACCTCTGGCTGCCATACATGATCCTGCCGATCTTCGCCGGGCTGGAGCGCATACCCAACTCGCTGATCAGCGCCTCCGAGGATCTCGGCGCCAAGCCCTTCACCACCTTCCGCCGGGTGATCCTGCCGCTCTCCTTCCCCGCCGTCGTCGCCGGCTCGATCTTCACCTTCGCCCTCACCCTCGGCGACTACATCACACCCAGGCTGGTCTCCAACAACCAGTTCATCGGCAACGTCGTCTTCAACAACATCTCCAACAACCTGCCCTTCGCCGCGGCCCTGGCGCTGGTGCCGATCGTGGTGATGGTCGGCTACCTGCTCGTCGCGCGAAAGCTCGGCGCCTTCGAGCACGTATAGGAGAACGGTGAGACTCTCGAGACGATCCACGATCCTGCTCCGCGTCGCCGTCGGCGCGGGGCTCGCGTTCATCTACATCCCGCTGATCGTCCTCGGGATCTACGCCTTCAACTCGAGCAGGATCCTCGAATGGCCGCCGCCCGGCTTCACCTTCGAGTGGTTCCCGAAGGCGATCGAAAGCACGGCGCGCGACGCCTTCTGGACCTCGATCAAGGTCGGGCTCGCCGCCACCGCGATCGCCCTGGTGCTGGGGACGCTCGCGTCGCTGGCCGTCGCCCGGCACCGCTTCTTCGGCCGCGAGACGATCTCCTTCCTCGTCATCCTGCCGATCGCCTTGCCGGGGATCGTGACCGGGGTGGCGCTCAACAACACCTTCACCCAGGTGTTCGGCATCGACCTCTCGCTGTTCACCGTGATCGTCGCCCACGCCACCTTCTGCATAGTCGTCGTCTACAACAACTCGATCGCGCGGCTGCGCAGGATGTCCTCCTCCTTCGAGGAGGCCTCGGCCGACCTCGGCGCCAGCACCTGGCAGACCTTCCGCTACGTCACGCTCCCCAACATGCGTTCGGCGCTGGGCGCCGGCGGCCTGCTCGCCTTCGGCCTCTCCTTCGACGAGATCATCGTCACCACGTTCACGATCGGGGCCGGAGAACAGACCCTCCCCTACTGGATCTTCAGCAACCTCTTCCGCGCCCAGGAGCGCCCGATCGTCAACGCCGTCGCCGTCCTGGTCGTCCTGATCTCGATCGTCCCCGTATACCTCGCCCACCGCCTCACCCGCGAGGAAGGCGGTCAGGTCGCCGCCCGCGGGGGGAGGGGCAGAGCCGTGGAGGCCGAGGCGACCGCCGTGCCCTGAGCCGCTGGCGCGACATCCCGCGCTACAGCGGGATGTTGCCGTGCTTGCGCTTCGGCTGGGCGACGCGCTTGGTCTGCAGCATCCGCAGCGCCCTGATCAGCTTCGGCCGCGTCTGGCGCGGCTCGATCACGTCGTCGATGTAGCCGCGCTCGGCCGCCGAGTAGGGGTTGGCGAAGTGGGCCTTGTAGTCGTCGATCAGCTTCTGACGGCGCTCGTCGGGCGTCGGCGAGGTGGCGAGGTCTTTGCGGTAGATGATGTTGACCGCGCCCTCGGGGCCCATCACGGCGACCTCGGCGGTCGGCCAGGCGACGTTGAAGTCCGCCAGCATGTGCTTCGAGTTCATCACGTCGTAGGCGCCACCGTAGGCCTTGCGGGTGACGACGGTGAGCTTGGGCACGGTCGCCTCGGTGAAGGCGTAGAGCAGCTTGGCGCCGTGGCGGATGATCCCGTTCCACTCCTGGTCGGTGCCGGGCAGGAAGCCGGGCACGTCGGTGAAGGTGAGGATCGGGACGTTGTAGGCGTCGCAGGTGCGGACGAAGCGCGCCGCCTTCTCCGAGGCCTCGATGTCGAGCACGCCGGCGAGGAAGGCCGGCTGGTTGCCGACGATCCCGATCGGGAAGCCGTCGAGGCGGGAGAAGCCGCAGACGATGTTCTTGGCGAAGTGCTCGTGGACCTCGAAGAACTCGCCGTCGTCGACGACGCGGGAGATCACCTCGCGCATGTCGTAGGGCTTGGAGGGGTCGTCGGGGACGAGCGTGTCGAGGTCGGCGTCTTCGCGCTCGGGGTCGTCGGAGGGCTCGAAGCGGGGCGGCGCCTCGAGGTTGTTCGAGGGCAGGAAGCTCATCAGGTAGCGCACGTCCTCGAGGCAGCTCTCCTCGTCCTCGGAGGCGAAGTGGGCGACGCCGGACTTCGAGTTGTGGCTCATCGCCCCGCCCAGCTCCTCGAACTCGACTTCCTCACCGGTGACCGTCTTGATCACTTCCGGGCCGGTGATGAACATGTGCGAGGTCTCTTTGACCATGAAGATGAAGTCGGTCATCGCCGGCGAGTAGACCGCGCCGCCGGCGCAGGGGCCCATGATCAGGCTTATCTGCGGGATCACGCCGGAGCACTGGACGTTGCGGACGAAGACGTCGCCGTAGGCGCCGAGCGAGACGACGCCCTCCTGGATGCGGGCCCCGCCGGAGTCGTTGATGCCGATCACCGGCGCGCCGACCTGGGCGGCGAGGTCCATCACCTTGCACATCTTCTCCGCCATCACCTCGCCGAGGCTGCCGCCGAAGACGGTGAAGTCCTGCGAGAAGACGAAGACGGTGCGACCCTCGATCGTCCCGTGGCCTGTGACGACGGCGTCGCCCCAGGGCCGTTTCTTCTGCATCTCGAAGTCGTAGGTGCGGTGGCGGACGAAGGTGTCGAGCTCCTCGAAAGAGCCCGGGTCGAGCAGCTTCTCGACCCGCTCGCGGGCGGTCATCTTGCCCTTGGCGTGCTGCTTCTCGACGGCCTCCTCGGAGGCGGAATGGATCGCTTCCTCGCGCAGCTCGCGCAGGTAGGCGAGCTTCTCCTCGTGGGTGATCGGGTTCTTCTCTCGCATCGAGCGCGAGAGTCTATTTCGGCGCGTCGAGCCGTGTCCCGAGACGACGAAGGGCCCGCCGAAGCGGGCCCTTCGCACCCCGGTCTGGGGCAGATTCGGGAACTAGAGTTCGGCGCAGACGGCGAAGGCCTCGACCGACCAGCTCGAGCCGGTTGCGGTCGACTCTCGCGCCATCGCAGTCCAGCCGGTCCGGGCTCCGTCCCCGGAGACGAACGGGTTGGAGCCGGTGATCGCAACCTCGGCGAGTTCGCCGTTGACCCGGGCGCCGCCGCCGATCGCCTGCTTGCTTGACGGGCATTCGGCCGTGACCGACTTGGCGCCTTCGGAGTCTTCGGCACTGAGTTTGTTGACGTAGCTGACGTTCCTCGCCAGCTGGGCGAGGAAGCTGGGGGCGAGCTTTGCGCTGCTCACCGCGCCGTCCTGGAGCTTGCTGCCGCTCACCGCATCGTTCTTCAGCTTCGCCTCGGTGACGACTCCGCCGCCGAGGTCGACGGAGCGAACGCCGCCGTCCGCCAGCTGGGCCGAGCCGATCGCACCCGACCTGACCTTCGCCCCGGTGACCGCGCCGTTGCGCAGCTTCCCGGTCGTCACCGCACCGTTGCGCAGCTTCGGGGTGGTCACGGCGCCGTTGCGCAGCTTGGGCGTGGTCACTGCGCCGTTGCCCAAGGTGGTCTTGGCCGCGACGGCGACTCCGCTCAGCGCCACGAACAGGGCGATGCAGGAGATCACGGTGGCAGGATTCAGGTGCCTCTTCATCAGCTTCAACTCGTTCCTCTCGTCGGTTTCAGGCGCCGAACGGCTGCTTGCGCGGTTCGGCCAAGTCGTCCAGGATTCGCTCCAGATCAGCCTCCGCGAGGCCGGAGTCGCTCCCAACGCGCAGCTGCACGCGCGTGCCGAAGCCCTTCTCGGCCATCGTCACCTCTACCCCTTCGACGCTGGCCACCAACTCCGCCAGCTCCGGCTCGGACTTCATCAGCGTCCGCGATGCCTCGATCATGCGGCCCGCTTCAACCGGAGCGTCCGCGTTCCTTCCACCCCTCCCCCGTGAAAGAGACCGCCCAGGGGGGAGAAATCACGCGCATCCGACCTTGACCCATCTCAGGTGTGGTCAATGTCGGATGCGCGTGACGACAAGCGGAGTCGGAGGGCCTGGGAGCTGGCGGGACAGCAGCACGGGGTGGTGGCACGGCGGCAGCTGTTGGCGCTGGGCTTCAACGCGCGGGAAATCGAGCATCGCGTAGCTCGAAGGCGGCTGCATCTGGTGATGCGCGGCGTCTACGCCGTCGGATGGCCGGAGATGACGCCGAAGCGGCGCTGGAGGGCGGCGACGCTCGCCTGTGGAGACGATGCGGCGCTGAGCCACAGCAGTGCCGCAGCGCTCTGGGGGATCGGGAGGGAGAAACCAGGACTGATCGACATTAGCTTGAGGCGGCGCACGAGATTGCGGCGTGCCGGGTTGCGGGTGCGCGCTCGTCCCACGCTAGACGGGACCGACATCGTGCGTCGGAACGGCATTCCCGTCACGACCGTGGCGCGGACAGTCGTGGATCTTGCCTCTGAACTCGGGTCCGCCACTGTCGAGCGAGCGATCAATGAAGCCGACAAGCACGGGTTGATCGACCCCGAGACCCTGCGTGTCACGCTCGATGACTACGCGGGCGAGCCCGGCATCCAGCTTCTGCGCCGGCTCCTCGACAGGCACACGTTTCGCCTCTCCGACTCCGACCTGGAGATCCTCTTTCGCCCGATCGCCGCGTCTGCCGGTCTACCCCTCCCCCTCTCCAAGCAAATGCTGAACGGCTTCGAGGTCGACTTCTTTTGGCCAGCCTTGGGACTTGTCGTCGAGACCGACGGCCTGCGCTACCACCGCACACCGGCAACCCAAGCTCGCGACGCCCGCCGAGACCGCGCCCACATCTTGGCTGGGATGACCCCGCTCCGCTTCACCCACTACGAGATCAAGTACGAGCGTCCCCGCGTACGCCAGACCCTCGAACACGCCGCCGAGCTTCTGCACGAGCGGAAGCAGCATTGACCCCACTGGAGGGGGGTCAACTCTCGCTACATGGATCCTGAGCGGTGAAGATCGACGGCTGGCGACTAGAAGAAGGCGCCGCCCTTGTACTCGCCGAAGACGTCGCGCATGGCGCCGCAGACCTCGCCGATCGAGGCGTTGGCGGCGAGCGCGGCGCGGATCGGGTGCAGGAGGTTGCCCTCGCCGCGGGCGACGTCGCGCAGGGCCTCCAGCTTCGCCTCGACCGCGGCCTGGTCGCGGGACTCCTTGAACGCCTTCAGCCGCACCAGCTGGCGCTCCTCGGCCTCGGGGTCGACGCGGAGGATGTCGACGTCGTCGACCTGGTCGGTGACGTACTTGTTGACGCCGACGATGATGTCCTGCCCGGACTTGTAGCGCTCGTGGTAGGAGTGCGCGGACTCCTCGATCTCGCGCTGCATGAACTCCAGCGCCTCGACCGAGCCGCCCAGCCCTTCGACCTTCTCCATCAGCTCCCAGGAGCGGGCCTCGATCTCGTCGGTCAGCGACTCGACGAAGTAGGAGCCGGCGAAAGGGTCGACGGTGTCGGCGGCGCCCGACTCGTGGGCGAGCACCTGCTGGGTGCGCAGCGCGATCCGGGCCGAGCGCTCGGTCGGCAGCGCAAGGGCCTCGTCGAAGCCGTTCGTGTGCAGGCTCTGGGTGCCGCCGCAGACGGCGGCGAAGCCCTGCAGGGCGACGCGGATGATGTTGACCTCCGGCTGCTGGGCCTGCAGCGTCACGCCGCCCGTCTGCGTGTGGAAGCGGATCTTCATCGAGCTCGGGTTCTCGGCGCCGAACCGCTCGGCGACGATCTTCGCCCACATCCGCCGCACCGCGCGGAACTTTGCGATCTCCTGGAAGACGTTGTTGTGGCCGTTGAAGAAAAAGGCGAGGCGGGGGGCGAACTCGTCGATCTTGAGGCCCCTCTCCAGCGCCGCCTCGACGTAGGCGATCGCGGTGGAGAGCGTGAACGCGACCTCCTGCACGGCCGAGCAGCCCTTCTCGCGGATGTGGTAGCCGGAGATCGAGATCGTGTTCCACTTCGGCACGTTCTCGCGGCAGTACTCGAAGATGTCGGTGGTGAGGCGCATCGTCGGCACCGGCGGGTAGATGTAGTTGCCGCGCGCCATGTACTCCTTGAGCACGTCGTTCTGGACCGTGCCGCGCAGCTTCTCGGAAGGCACGCCCTGCTCCTCGCCGACCAGCTCGTAGAGCAGCAGCAGGATCGCCGCCGGCGCGTTGATCGTCATCGAGGTCGAGACGCCGTCGAGGGGGATCTCCTCGAAGCAGATCCGCATGTCCTCGATCGTGTCGATCGGGACGCCGGTGCGGCCGACCTCGCCCCTGCAGAGCGGGTCGTCGGAGTCGCGGCCGAGCTGCGTCGGCAGGTCGAAGGCCATCGAGAGGCCGGTGGACCCATGTTCGATCAGGTAGCGGTATCGCTCGTTGGTGTCCTCGGGCGTGGCGAAGCCGGCGTACTGGCGCATCGTCCAGAGCCGGTCGCGGTACATGCCGTCGTGGATGCCGCGCGTGAAGGGGGGCGCGCCCGGCTCGCCAAGGCGCTCCTCGAGCCCCGGGGCGACGTCGCCCTCGTCGTAAGCACGCTGGATCTCGATGCCGGAATCGGTGAATACGCGCTCGTCGTCGGGGCCGACGAGGGGCGCAATCGTGCGGTGGGTCTCTTCTGTGGCCATGTCGACAGGATATGCGGGTATCCCGTGCGCCTGCGGCCGACCGGAACATTGCGGCCAATTACGGTTTGTAGAGGGGGCATGCCGGGAATAGTCTTGGCTGCAAATCGACATGCCGTAAGTCGCCAAACGGGGCAGCAGGGGGCGGCAGTAAAACGGAGGATCGATATGAGAGAAGTGACCCAGCCGGTAAGGGCCCGGGGGACGATGCCGTCAGCGGTAGCAGTGGTCGCTG